>CAMTWW010000114.1:0-14717 GCA_947085555.1 uncultured Elusimicrobia bacterium
CTATGCCGACCACGGTGCTCTTGACCGGAACCTTCCTCCTGGCCTTGCCCGCCGCCTGCCGCACCATGGCCAGCAGCCCGCCGCAGCAGGGGACTTCCATGGTCAGCACGGTAAGAGTGTTGATCCTGGCGTCCTCTATCAGGGCCTGTATCTTTTCCAAGTAGACTTCCTGCCCGTCGTCCAGCTTGGGGCAGGCTATCACGGCCGCCCTGCCTTTCAGGAATTCGGCGTGGAAATTACCGTAGGCGAAAGCCGTGCAATCGGCCGCGACCACCAGGTCCGCCTTCTGGAAATACGGCGCCATCGGGGAGATCAGGTGTAGCTGCAGCGGCCACTGCCGCAGCATTGAAGGGGTCTTCCCGGCGGGCGCGGCGTCCGCGGTCGTTTCTTCCCGCAGGTCCATCATCTTTGCTCCGGGGCAGCCGCAGGGTTCGTGCCCGCCATGCGCGTGTTTCTTTCCCATATTATTTCCTCCGGACTGTTTTTTAATTTTACGATGCGGGCTGCGGGTTTAGACGGCTTCAACGCTCTTTATCTCGGGGGCATTCTTCCTGATGGCCGCTTCCACGCCGTTCTTGAGGGTCATGCCCGCCGAGGGGCAGCAGGCGCAGCCGCCCGTCAGGCGCACCTTCACGGTTTTAGAGGCTTCATTGATGGAGACAAGCTGCACGCCGCCCCCGTCCGCCTCGAGGTAGGGCCTGACCTGCGCCAGGGCGTCCTCCACCTTTTTCTTTAATTCGGTTCCCGCCGTATTCGTTGATTTGTTCATATAGGTTCCTCCTTGGAAATTAGAGGGCGGAGGGAGCTTCACCAGCCTCCGCCCTCGTGTTTATTCAGTTCAGGCCGCGGTTTTTACGCCCAGTATGGCGTCCAGGTCCCTTCTGGCCGTGGTCGTCGGCATGATATTGAACCTGTCCACCAGCACCTGCAGCACGGCCGGGGTAACGAAGGCCGGCAGCGTGGGGCCGAGGCGGATGTTCTTCATGCCGAGATGCAGCAGCGTCAGCAGGATGCAGACGGCCTTCTGCTCGTACCAGGACAGTATCATGGACAGCGGAAGTTCGTTGACGCCCACGCCGAAGGCCTTTGACAGCGCCACCGCCACCTGTATGGCCGAGTAGGCGTCGTTGCACTGGCCCATGTCCAGCAGCCGGGGTATGCCGCCGATGTTGCCGAATTCCTGCTTATTGAAGCGGAACTTGCCGCAGGCCAGCGTCAGGATGACGGTGTCCTTGGGGGCCTGCTCGGCGAACTCGGTATAGTAGTTGCGGCCGGGCTTGGCTCCGTCGCAGCCGCCTACCAGGAAGAAGTGCTTTATCTTGCCGGTCTTCACCGCGTCTATCACCTTGTCGGCGACGCCGAGCACGGCGTTATGCGCGAAGCCCACCAGGATGGTCTTATCGTCGCCGTCCTTTTTGAAGCCGTCCGCTTTGAGCGAGGCCTCTATAGCCGGGGCGAATTCGCCGTCCGCTATGTGCTCTACGCCGGGCCAGGCGACCAGGCCGGTGGTAAAGATGCGCTTCTTGTAGGTGGCCAGCGGTTTTTGTATGCAGTTGGTGGTCATCACTATCGCGCCCGGGAAGTCGTTGAATTCACTGTGCTGATCCTGCCAGGCGCCGCCGTAATTCCCGGCCAGATGCTTGTACTTCTTAAGCTTCGGGTAGCCGTGGGCGGGCAGCATTTCGCCGTGGGTGTAAACGTTTATCCCTTTGCCCTCGGTCTGCTTGAGTATTTCCTCGAGGTCTTTCAGGTCATGGCCGGAGACCAGCAGGGCTTTCCCCTTGACCGGGTTAACGCGCACCTTGGTGGGTACGGGGTGGCCGTAAGCGTCGGTGTTGGCCTTGTCCAGCAGTTCCATCACACGCAAATTGACCTCGCCGCACTTCATGTTATAGCCCACCAGTTCGTCTACGGTGGGGTTGGTCCTGGTCAGGAAGTCCAGGGTCTCGTGGAGGAAGGCGTAAACGTTCTCGTCTTCCTGCCCGAGTACCAGGGCGTGGTCGGCGTAGGCTGCCAGCCCCTTGAGGCCGTAAGTAAGCAGCTCCTGCAGGCCGGCCGCGTCGTCGCCGAGGGCTTTCTTCCTGGCGTTGATGCCCTTATCGGGCGCTTCGTTCAGCAGGACCTTGTATTCGTGGGGGGGATTCCAGGCAGCGGGTCCGGCCAGCTTCTCCGGAGTCTTGCCGGTCTTCTTGCAGGCGTTCTCGTACATCAGCCTGGCCTTTTCCTTGACGGCCTGGCCTTTCCTTATAATATGCTCGATCCTGACCGCGTCAAAATTCACGTTGGTGACGGTGCTGAAAAGGGCTTCCACCACGAATTTGTTTATCTCCCTGTCATGCATACCGCCGTTAACGGCCGCGCGGTGCGCGTACATGCTGATCCCCTTGGCCTGCCAGAGCAGAAGGTCCTGCATCTTAGCCGTTTCCGGGTCCTTGCCGCATACTCCCTGTACGGTGCAGCCCGTGCCTTTGGTCGCCTGCTCGCACTGATAACAGAACATGGTGTCGCTCATTTGTTATTCTCCTGCAATAGCTGATTTTACTGTCCGATTATAATCTGGTATTACTATACCAATATATTTACAAGCCGTCAAGGGGCGCCTTGTCCGGTGGGTTTAAAAATCGTAGAATATGCCTGAGCGTAAGTGATCCCGCGGCGCGCTTATTCCTGAATTTTAAAGGCGATGTGAACATGGCTGAACTCAAGCTGGTACATAAGGGCAAGGTGCGGGACCTCTATGCGGCTGGAGAGAAGTACCTGCTGATAGTTTCATCCGACCGGATCTCGGCTTTCGATTTTATACTGCCCACTCCCATCCCGGGCAAGGGCGCCGTCCTGAATAAAATAAGCTCCTTCTGGTTCGCCAGGACCGGGACTATAATTAAAAACCATATGGTGGCCTCCGAGATCGGCGAGATCAGGGCGAAGTTGGCCGGCTATGACTGCTCCGCGCTTAATTTTGCGGACCTGGCTGGCCGGGCCGCGCTGGTGCACCGAACGAAGCGGGTGGATTTTGAATGCATAGTGCGCGGTTATATTACCGGCTCCGGCTGGAAGGAATACCTGAAGCAGGGCAGCGTCTGCGGGCTGAAGCTGCCGCCGGGCCTTAAAGAGGCGCAGAAACTGCCGCAGCCGGTTTTCACCCCCGCCAGCAAAGCCGACCAGGGCCACGACGAGAACGTCACTTTCGAACAAATGGCCGGGGCGCTTGGGCCGGAGCTGGCCGGGCAGATAAAGGAGAAAAGCCTGGCCCTTTATAAATTCGCGGCGGAGTATCTTGAGAAGCGCGGGATACTGCTGGCGGATACAAAATTCGAGTTCGGCATGCTGGACGGCGAACTGCTGCTTATAGACGAGGCGCTGACGCCGGATTCTTCCAGGTTCTGGGACATGGCGCGGTATAAGATCGGGACCAGCCCGGAGAGCTACGACAAGCAGTACGTCCGCAACTGGCTGGAGGGGAGCGGCTGGGATAAGAAAGCCGCGCCGCCGGAGCTGCCCAATGAAGTAGTGCAGGGCATCCTCAAAAAATACGAGGAAGCCCTTAACAAAATAACCGCCGGGTGAAGTGCCGCCCGGCCTATTCTTTTATAGGTGAAAAAATGATCATAGAGATCTGGACTAAAGAGAAATACGCCAAGAACGAGGAGGCCGCTTTTATCGCCAGCCTGGCCCATGTCGGGCTGAAGGTGAAAACCGCGCGTCTCTCCCGCCTTTACAGGGTAGATGCGGATTTCAGCAAAGGGACTTTCCTTAAAATAGCTTCGGAGCTTTTGACCGACAATATAACCGAGTTTTGCTCCCTTACTCCGGGTAAGGCAGGTCTTCAGAACGCCTTCAGGGTAGAGGTCTGGCTGAAAGACTCCGTGACCGATGTGGTGGGGGAAAGCGTCAAAGAAGCCGTCGCGGACGTGGCCGGGAAACCGGCGGCGGCGGTCAGGTTCGGGCGCGCCTACTACGTGGCCTGCGATTCCGAAGCGAAACTCAGGAGCGCAGTGGCAAAAACGCTGGTGAACGAGGTAGTAAATAAATTTAAGATCGGGAAATGCTGAGAACTATGCCCAACCCGCTTTCTAACTTCACTTCTTTAAAGGAAAAAGAGCTCCTAGAGCTGGACAGGGCCTGCGGCTGGTCCCTGAGCGCGCTGGAGCTGGCCGAAGCGCAGCGCCAGTTTAAAAAGATGGGCAGGCAGCCTTCGCGCGGCGAGCTGGAGACCATAGCCCAGACCTGGTCCGAGCACTGCAAGCATAAGACTTTTTCCGGCCCCGTCTCCTTCAGCTCGGGCGGCAAGGTCAAAAAATATAAGAACCTTTTCAAAGAAACCATCGTCAAGGCCACTAAAACCCTGAACAGGAAATGGTGCCTCTCCGTGTTCACCGACAATGCCGGGATAGTGGAATTCGGCAGGAGCGGAAAATGGGGACTGGCCTTCAAGGCGGAAACCCATAACCATCCCTGCGCGGTGGAGCCTTACGGCGGGGCCGAGACCGGCGTGGGCGGGGTCATACGGGACATCCTGGGCGTGGGGCTGGGCGCGAAGCCGGTGCTGAACACGGATAATTTCTGTTTCGGCTATCCCGGCTCTAAAAAGAAACTCCCTAAAAATTCCCATTCCCCCGAACGCATCATGCGCGGCGTGGTGGAGGGGGTGCGGGATTACGGGAACCGCATGGGCATTCCCACCGCCTCGGGCGGCCTCTATTTCGACGACGGCTATTTGCTCAACCCGCTGGTCTATGTCGGCTGCGCCGGGCTTATCCCGGTGGCTAAAATAGAGAAAAAGGTGGTCCCCGGGGACCTGATAGTCTCTATCGGCGGGCGAACCGGCCGCGACGGCATTCATGGCGCCACGTTCTCCTCCGCGAATATCGCCGAGGAGACTTCGGCTTCGGCCGTGCAGATAGGCCACGCGGTGAACGAGAAGAAAACGCTGGACGTGCTGATGCGCGCCCGCGACCTGGGCCTTTATAACGCGGTGACCGACTGCGGGGCCGGCGGCTTCTCCTCGGCCATAGGCGAGCTCGGTTCGGAAACCGGGGCGCGGGTGCGCCTCGAGGGCGCGCAGCTGAAGGATACGCGCATAGAGCCCTGGGAGATCTGGGTGTCCGAATCGCAGGAGCGCATGATACTCTCCGTGCCTGGGGCCAGGCTTAAGAAGCTCGAGGCCATACTTAAGGCGGAAAGCTGCGAATACTGCGTGCTGGGGACCTTCCCCGGCGACGGCCGCCTCCTGGTCACCCACGGCACGGAGCAGGTCGTGGACCTGCCCATGGCTTTCCTGCACGGCGGCGTTCCGAATTTCGAGAAGAAGGCCTCCCGCCGCAAGGTGAAGGTCCTGGACGGAACCCCGCTCCAGCCGGCGAAAACCTACTGCAGGATCCTGAAGGAAATGCTGGCGCACCCGAACGTCTGTTCCAGACATTCGGTGATAACGCAGTACGACCACGAGGTGCAGGGCGGGACCGTCATAAAACCGCTCCAGGGAAAATACGGCGACGGCCCCGGCGACGCGGTCGTGATCTGGCCGCAGGCCGCCACGCTGGACCTGAACGATTTCTCGGGTTTCGCCGTAACGCACGGCTTCAATCCCGCTGCGGGGAAAATAGATCCCTACCAGATGGCGCTGCAGTCTGTGGACGAGGCGGTAAGGAACCTGCTCTGCGTGGGGGCGGAGATCTCGCGCACGGCCATTCTGGACAATTTCTGCGCGGCCAGCCCGCGCGACCCCGAAGTGCTGGGGGACCTGGTGCTGGCGGCCGAAGGCTGCCATGACGCGGCTATTGCCTACGGCGCGCCTTTCATCTCAGGGAAGGACAGTTTCTACAATCAGGCCAGGGACGCCGACGGGAAAGAGTATCCGATCCCCATATCTTTGCTGATTTCGGCGACCGCCCCGGTGGAGGATATCCGCAAAGCCATAACGATGAACTTCAAGGAAGCCGGGAATCCCGTTTACCTGGCCGGAGTTTCACGCCGTGGCCTTGGCGGCTCCGTGTACGCCGATATGATGGTCGCCGGCAATAATTATATAGTCCCGCTGGATATGAAGGCTGCCGTGCGCCTGTACACAGCCCTGCTGAAAGCCATAAAGAGCGGCTGCGTGGCCGCCGCTCACGACGTGTCGCAGGGAGGGCTGGCGGTGACCCTGTCCGAAATGGCTTTCTCCGGCGGCTTCGGAGCGGAGATAGATCTTTCCTCCGCGGCCAGGGAGAATGGCCTGTCCGCGCTGGAGCTGCTGTTCGGGGAAAGCCCTTCCAGGCTGGTCCTCGAAGTGATAAAAGGAAAGGAATCGGAGTTCCTTAAGCTGGTCAAAGGCCTGCCCGTCAGCGAGATCGGTTATGTTTACGAGGAGCCTGTGCTGGAGCTGCGGGACGGCGGGGAGCGGCTTTTCAAGGAAGACCTTGCCGCGCTGAAGACCTGCTGGAAGCGGGACCTTATATGAAACCTAAAGCCATAATCCTGCGCGGCACCGCCACGAACTGCGACATAGAAACTTTCAACTCCTTCAAATACGTCGGAGCCGAGCCCGAGCTGGTCCATATAAACCAGCTGCTGTCCGGCGAAAAGAAGGCGCTGGATTATTCCCTGATGGCCTTCCCCGGCGGCTTTTCCTACGGCGACGATATCTCGGCCGGCAAGATCTACGCCGTGAAGATGAGCCGCCTCTCGGCCGATTTCGAGGCCTTTATCAGGGATAAAAGGCCGGTGATCGGCATCTGCAACGGTTTTCAGATCCTGGTCAAGACCGGCTTCCTCCCCGAGAACAAGGGGAACGCGCAGATTTCCACGCTCTATACCAATGACTGCGGACACTTCCTGGCCAAGTGGACGAAGCTGAAGATAAACAAAAAAAGCCCGTGCATCTTCACCAGGGGGCTGCCTGATGAGATAGAACTCCCCATCGCTCACGGCGAGGGCAAGTTCATCGTTGAGGATAAAAAAGTATTGTCGGACCTGGTCGCGCGCGAGCTTCACGCGATCACCTATGCGGAAAATCCGAACGGCTCGATGCTGGACATAGCCGGCATAACCAACGCCGCCGGAACCTGCTTCGGCCTGATGCCCCACCCGGAGCGTAACTTTTTCGCCTGGCAGAACCCCGACCGGCCGGCCGCCGCCAGGGAGGCCGTGGCGGCCGGTTACCTGTTCTTTAAGAACGCCGTGGATTACGTCGGATAAAGGAAATTTATTATGTGCGGAATATTCGGGATCTCTGATAATAAAGACGCCTCAAGACTAGCCTATGTCGGGCTTTTCACCCTGCAGCACCGCGGCCAGGAATCGGCCGGCATAGTCACCGACGACGGCGGGATACTGCGCCACAGTATAGGCATGGGCCTCGTAAGCGAGGTCTTCACCGGTGACGCGCTCGAGGCCCTTAAAGGCCGCAGCGCCATAGGGCACATCCGCTATTCCACCACCGGCTCCAGCCATATCAAGAACGCCCAGCCGCTGGTACTGGAGTCATACCTGGGGCAGGTGGCCGTGGCGCATAACGGCAACCTGACGAATTCCGACGGCCTTAAAGCGGAGCTCCAGAGGGGCGGAGCCATCTTCCAGTCCACCAGCGACACCGAAGTGATACTCCACCTGATGGCGAAGCACCGCGGCCGGAACCTCGAGGATACCCTGGCGAAGAACCTCCCGAAACTGGAGGGCTCCTACGCTTTCGCCTTCCTGGCGCCGGGCAAACTGATCGGCGCGCGCGACCCGCACGGGTTCAGGCCTCTGGTGCTGGGCAAGCTCGGAAAATCCTTCATACTGGCTTCGGAGACCTGCGCCATAGAAGTAGCGGGGGGGAAAATCATCCGCGAGCTCGCGCCCGGCGAGCTGGTGACGATAGAGAGGGGGGAAGCCCGTTTCAGGCGTTTTGCCCCCGCCAGGCACTTTACCCGCTGCATCTTTGAGCAGGTCTATTTCGCGCGGCCGGATTCCGTGGTCGCGGGCCGGACGGTGCAGACTTCCCGCTACGAGATAGGCGCGCTGCTGGCCCGGGAAATGAAAGGCGTGAAAGCGGACATCGTTTCCGGGGTCCCGGATTCAGGCACGGTTTACGCCCTGGGCTTCTCCGACGAGTCCTGGATACCCTTTCAGACGGTTTTCATGCGCAACCACTATACCGGCCGCTCCTTCATACAGCCGGACCAGCGCCTGAGGGAATTCACCGCCCACCTGAAACTGGCGCCCATCAGGGACGTCATACAGGGCAAGACCATAATCCTGATAGACGACTCCCTGGTCAGGGGGACTACCTCGCGCAAGATAGTGAAAAGCCTGAAGAAAGCCGGCGCGAAGAAGATCATAATGGCCATAGCCTCCCCGCCCATCATCTCGCCGTGTTTCTACGGCATCGACACGCCGAGCAAGAAGGAACTGATAGCCTGCAACCTGAGCGTAGAGAAGATCCGGCGCTTTATCGGCGCCGACGAGCTGCATTACCTGGGCCTGGAAAGCCTGGTTTCCGCCTGCGGAGACAAGAAGGACAGGAACTTCTGCGTTTCCTGCTTTACCGGCAAATATAATACCAGGGTGGACGCCGTGGCGAAGGCCTACGGCCTGCCAAAACTGGCATCCGCCAAGGCGGGGCTGTGAACGTACTCCTTATAGGTTCCGGCGGCCGCGAACACGCCCTGGCCTGGAAAATCAGGCAGAGCCCGCAGCTCGGCAAGCTCCACGCCATTCCCGGCTCGGCCGCCATGAAAAGCCTGGCCGAATGCCATCCCATAGCGGTTGACGACTTCGAAAAAATACACGCCTGCTGCCTCGCGAAGAAGATCGAGCTGGTAGTGGTCGGACCGGAAGCCCCGCTGGCCAAAGGAATAAGCGATTTCCTCGCGGCGAAAGGTCTTAAGGTTTTCGGACCCTCTCAAAAAGGCGCCATGCTGGAAGCCTCGAAACAGTTCGCCAAGGAGTTCATGGGCAGGAACTCCATTCCCACCGCTTCATTCACTATCCTTTACTCCGCGGACTTCGCGCGGGAGAAAATTAAAGAGAACAGGAAATACCCGGTAGTCATCAAGGCCGACGGCCTGGCGGCCGGGAAGGGCGTGCGCATCTGCGCGAACGAGGACGAAGCCCTGGGCGCCGTTTCCGATTTTATGGAGAAAAGGATCTTCGGTTCCGCGGGCTCCAAGGTGGTCATGGAGGAGTTCCTGACCGGCCGGGAAGCTTCGGTCCTGGCCCTGGTGGACGGGAAATCGTTCCTGCTGCTCCCTATCGCGAGAGACCATAAGCGGCTGAAGGACGGCGACGTGGGACCCAATACCGGTGGAATGGGCGCGGTCTGCCCGGTAGAGATAACCGCCCCGGACCTGGAAGTCATAAAAAAAGAAATACTGCAGCGCTTCGTGGACGGAATAAAAAAAGAGCAGATACCGTTCTGCGGGGTGGTCTTCGCGGGGCTCATGTTCACCCCCGACGGGCCCAGGGTCCTGGAGTTCAACTGCCGCTTCGGAGATCCGGAAACCCAGGCTATCATGCCCCTGATCAAGGGCGATCTCTTGTCGCTGCTGAAGGCCTGCGCCGACGGCATGCTCGCGGGCAAGGAACTGGAGATCTCGGGGCAGGCCTGCGTCTCGGTGGTCCTGGCGGCCGGCGGCTATCCCGAAAACCCGGAAAAAGGTAAAGAGATAGCCGGCCTGTACAAGGTCCCCGCTGGAGCGCTGGTCTTCCACGCCGGCACGGAAAAGAGAGACGACGGCTTCGTGACCGGCGGCGGCCGGGTCCTCTCTGTAACCGCCGCCGGCGCTACCCTTGAAGAAGCCAGGCGGAAAGCCTATGAAGCCGTAGCGAAGATCAGTTTCGACGGCATGCAGTACAGGAAGGATATAGGTGAGAACCAATGACGACTTATAAGAAAAGCGGCGTGGATATCAGGCTGGCGGACAAATTCACCGAATTCCTGGAGAAGAAATCAAAAGCCATCGGCGGCTTCGCCGGCCTGCTGCCTATAGCCGAGACGAAGAACCAGTACAGCATAGTGGCCTCCACCGACGGGGTAGGGACCAAGCTCAAGCTCGCCTTCCTGCTGGACAAGCATAACACCATAGGCATAGACCTCGTCGCCATGTGCGTCAACGACCTCCTCTGCTGCGGCGCCCGCCCCATGATCTTCCTCGACTACTACGCGACAGGCCGCCTGGACCTGGCCCGCTCCAAGAAAATAATAGAAGGCATCCTGGAAGGCTGCCGCCAGGGGGAATCCGCCCTGCTCGGCGGAGAAACGGCGGAAATGCCCGGCTTCTACCAGCCCGGCGAATACGACCTGGCTGGTTTCTCGGTCGGCATCGTAAAGAACTCGGAAATACTTGACGGAAAGAAAGTCCGCCCTGGCGACGTCCTCATAGGTCTTAAATCCACCGGCTTCCATTCCAACGGCTTCTCCCTGATACGCAAAGTCCTGGACGATAAAAAGCTCCTTAAAAAATACGCCTCGAGCCTGCTCACTCCGACCAGGATCTACGTAAAGGACATAAATAAGCTGCGCTGCGCCCTCCGCAAGCGCAAATACGACGTCCTTGCCCTGGCCCATATAACCGGCTCCGGCATCCCCGGCAACCTGCCGCGCGTGCTTCCCAAGAACCTCTCCGCTGTAGTCTATAAGGATTCCTGGAAAACCCCGCCAGTAATGCGCGAAATTCAGCGCCTCGGCAATATCCCCGAAGCCGATATGTGGGATTCATTTAACATGGGTCTGGGCATGATAGCCGTAGTCCGCAAAGAAGCCGTAAAAGCGGCCCTCAAGGCCCTGAAAGACGCCGTTGTAATAGGCGAAATCATAAAGGGCAAGAACGAAGTGATTTTAAAATAGACTCCGGAGGCCTTAATGAAGAATATAGTCGTATTCGCTTCGGGCGGCGGCACTAATCTGCAGGCTTTGATAGACGCGGCGCGGGACAGTCGCATAAACGGGAAGATAGTCCTAGTGGTTTCCAGTAAAAGCGGCGCAGGCGCCCTGGACCGCGCCAAAAAGGCCGGGATCCCTTCAGAGACCGCCGTACAGAAAGATTTCAAGACCCCCGAGGCCTACGACGAGCATTTGGCCGGCCTTTGCCTTAAATACAAGGCCGACCTGGTCTGCCTGGCCGGCTTCATGCTCAAGCTCGGCCCTAAAATGCTCTCCTCCTTCAGTGAAAGAATAATGAACATCCACCCCGCGCTGCTGCCCGCCTTCGGCGGAAAAGGCCTTTACGGCAGGAAGGTCCACGAGGCCGTGCTAGAGTCCGGCGTCAGGGTAAGCGGGGCCACCGTCCATTTCGTGGACGAGAATTACGACTGCGGCCCCATAATAATACAGCAGCCCATCCCCGTCTTGCCCGGCGACACTCCCGGGACGCTGGCGGAACGGGTAAATACCGCGGAGCTGGCGATCTATCCCAAAGCCGCCGCCCTGTTCTGCGCGGGCCTCCTGAAACTCAAAGGCCGCCAGGTGATGATCTCCGGCCCGGCATCAGAGACCGGAAAAGTGCGCCGCGCGCTTATCTCCGTCTCGGATAAGAGCGGCGCGGTGGATTTCTGCAGGGGCCTTGCCGCCGAAGGCGTAGAGATAGTTTCCACTTCCGGCACCTATAAGCTGCTTAAAGAGGCTGGCGTACCGGTGCGGGCGCTGGAGACCCTTACGGGCTTCCCCGAAATGCTGGACGGTAGGGTGAAGACCCTGCACCCCGCTGTTCACGGCGGAATACTTTACAGGCGGGACAACCAGGCGCACGCCGAGACGGTCTTTAAATTCGGCATAGAGCCGCTAGACCTGGTCGTGGTCAACCTCTATCCTTTCGCCGAAACGGCTAAAAAGGCCGCCCCCTGGTCGGAGGAGCTTATAGAGAATATCGACATAGGCGGGGTCGCGCTCCTCCGCGCGGCCGGCAAGAACTACCAATCCGTAGCCGTGCTGACCTCGCCTGCCGATTATGCCCCCGTACTGGCCGCACTGCGCGCGGGAGCAGGGGCCCTTCCGCTCGAGCTTAAAAAAGAATTGGCCGTCAAAGCCTTCGCCCATACCGCCGCTTACGACGGGGCCATAGCCGCCGAACTCGGCAAAGAGGGGGCCGCCGGTTTTCCGGCCGGTCTGCAGGTTCCGCTTAAAAAAATACACGACCTGCGCTACGGCGAGAACCCCCACCAGGCCTGCGCGCTCTATTCCAGGAAGGACAAGCTCCCCTTCGCGCAGTTGCAGGGCAAAGAGCTCTCGTACAACAATATCCTGGACGCCTACGGCACTTACCAGGCCGTCAGGGAATTCGAAAAGCCGGCGGCGGTGATCTTCAAGCATGTCACGCCCTGCGGGCTCGGCACCGGCAGCGATATCGCCGAGGCCTTCGAGCGGGCCTGGAGCGCCGACCCGCTGTCCGCTTTCGGGGGGATAATAGCCCTCAACCGCAAGCTCGACGGCCGGATAGCCGAGTTCCTCGCGAAGAAATTCGTGGAAGTGATCTGCGCCCCGGACTACGACGAAAGGGCGCTGGAGGTCTTCGCCAAAAAGACCAGCCTGCGCCTCCTGAAATGGGACGGCTTCCCGGCGGATAACCTGCTGCTGCGCTCCGTAGGCGACGAGGTGCTGGTGAGCACGGACGACAGGCTGTTGCTCGGCGACAAATGGGAAGTGCCCACGAAGCGCAAGCCTACCGCCGAAGAGGAAGAGGCGTTGCGGTTCGCCTGGACGGCCGCCAAGTACGTACGCTCCAACGCCATAGTCCTGGCCGATACCTGCCGCACGGTGGGCATAGGGGCCGGGCAGATGTCGCGCCTGGACTCGGTCTTCATGGCCGGGCATAAATTAGAAGCTTTTTTGAAGGAGAACCACAGGCCGGAGACGCTGGTAATGGCCTCCGACGCTTTCTTCCCTTTCCCGGACGCGCTTGAGGAGGGGGTAAAGCTGGGGGCCACGGCCGTGATACAGCCTGGTGGATCGGTCAAGGATAAAGAAGTCGTTGAAGCCGCCGACAGGCTGGGAGTCTCCATGGTACTCACCGGAGTCAGGCATTTCAGGCACTAATCAGGATTAAGGATTAAGTTCTAAGGAATAAGCTTTACTACTTAATCCTTACCACTTACTACTTATTCACGGCGGGGAAATAAACAGTGAAGACGGCTCCGCCTCCCGGGCGGTTGGCGGCTACGATCTGGCCGCCGTTCTGAGTTACAATCCCGTACACCGTGGAAAGCCCCAGCCCGGTCCCCTTGCCCTGCGGTTTGGTGGTGAAGAAGGGCTCGAAGATGCGCGGAAGCACCTCCGGGGGGATTCCCGGCCCGGTGTCGGAGAGCTCGAAGACCGCGTAGCGGCCGCGCGGCAGTGAAGGCGGGATATCCGCGGGCCCGGCATTGAAGGTCTTTATCATTATCCCGCCTGAGCCGTTCATCGCGTCCCTGGCGTTAACGGCCAGGTTCAGCGCGGCCTGCTTGAAATTATCCGGCTCTATCTTTACTTTCTCAAGGTTCTCAGCGAGCGAGTAGGCCACGGCGACGCCTTTTCCCAGCAGGCTGTCCAGCAGGACCTTGAGCTCGGCTACCGGTCCGTTCAGCGTGGTCAATACGGGGTGGATTTCCCGTTTCCTGGCGAAGATCATCAGCTCTTTTATAAAACCGGCGGATTCCTTGGAGGAGCGGAGTATTTCGGAAGCCAGTTTGGCCCCTACCGAACCGGGCTTCAGATCCTCTCCTATAAGTTCCATAGAGCCGATTATTATGGTCAGCAGGTTGTTGAAGTCGTGCGAGATCTGCCCGGCCAGCAGTCCCAGGGATTCCATCTTCTGGCTCTGGTTAAGCTGCTCCTCAAGCTGCTTTTCCTTCGTTATATCGTGGCGGAACGCCAGGAAATACCGGGGCTTGCCGTCGCGGCCCAGGACAGGGGAGATGCGTATTTCTTCGGTGTAAAGAGTTCCGTCTTTGTGCTTGTTTACAATGCGCCCCAGCCAGCGTTTTCCCGACAGCACGGTCCCCCACAGCTCCGCATAAAATTGGGGGGGATGCTCTCCGCTTTTGAGTACGCTGGGCTTCTTTCCCAGGACCTCGTCCCGGGTATAGCCCGTAAGGGTCTCGAAGGCCGGATTTGCGTACAGGATAATCCCCTCCGCCGAGGTTATGAACAAAGTTTCGTCGGCCTGGTCCAGGGCTTCCAGCAGGATAGTGGCAGTTTCGGCGGAGAGCTTCATTGGAATATTGTAGCAAAAACCGGTTTTACTTGCCTCGCGGATTTGTGTTAAAATTAATTGCAAGACCCCTCTTGCGAAACGCGGACGAGGGGTATTTTTTTGGAGGCGCCTCTATGCCGGCTCGGCGAAACATAAACGCGGTAAGTCCCCTGGACGGCAGATATTCCGGCAAACTGGGCGGTCTGGGCCGGGGCTTCGGCGAAGCCGCGCTGGCGCGCTGCCGCGCGCTCGTAGAATGCCGCTACCTTGAAAAGCTCTGCGCCTTTCCCGGCGTGAACATTAGAAAACTCAAACCTTCTGAGAAGGCCCTGCTCGCCAGGCTGCCGGCGCTTTCCGATAAGGACGTCCTGGAGATAATAGCTATAGAGGAGACCGGCTCGGCCGGCAGCCCGCCCACCAGGCACGACGTGAAGGCCGTGGAGTATTTCCTTAAAAAGAGGCTGCGCGGGACCTCGCTGAGGGACATCACCGAGTACGTCCATTTCGCCCTTACCTCCGAAGACGTCAATAATATCTCCTACGCGCTGCTGCTCAGGAACTGCCTGAACTCCGGGATCATACCGGCGC
>CAMTWW010000115.1:0-2368 GCA_947085555.1 uncultured Elusimicrobia bacterium
AGGCGCGACGAACGAGCATACCGGTGGTCTGTGAGTGAGGAGCAACGCGGCAGCCGGCTCAAAGATGGGCCTCCCCCTGGGGGCTGAGCCGCTCAGCCAAATGCGTCAGTTATTCTTTCACGAGCCCTTAGTCCCTCGCCGCCCCTTCCTGCCGCCACGGGCGCCAGAACTTCCGGGATTTATCCTCCAGGCTGTCGTAACGCACCGGGTCGTTCATCTTCAGGTTCACGAAGAAGAAGAACTCCTTCACCCCGCCCGCGCGCACCCTGAAATCCCAGCGCGTGCGGAAATCGTGGAAATCCCGGTAAAGAGAAACAGCCTTGTCGAAGAACCTGAAGGACTCGAACTGGAAATATTTGTTCGGGACCAGCCGGTAGCGCAGGACCGCCTCCGCCCGCCATTTGGAAGTCCGCCACGGCCTGAAACCGAACGTATTGCTCACCACCCACGCATTGCTGTCGGTGCTGTAATTAGCCGCCCCGGCGCCGAAATAAGTTTCCTTCCCCCCCGCCGTAGCCTGCGCCACAAAGCTGCGGTTGCCCGTGGAGAAACTGTAGGAATCCTCGACGTAGAGGTCCAGCGAAGGCCTTGGGGAGTAATAGACCTCCGCGATAAGCGGCGCCAGGCGCCTGACGAAAGAGGCCGTGTAATAATTCCTGAGGTCGTAGGAAGTGCGCAGCCTGAAGTAGGCGCTGCTGCGCTGCATGATGAACAGGTCCGCGTAGACCGACTCCAGCTCAACCCCCTTGTCGGCCGAGCTCACGTCCAGAGAAAAACTGTTCACCTTTTTGCGGCGCTGCATGGAGTAGCGGAGGTCCAGGGAGCCCCAGAGCCTGTCATAGCGCAGGTTCAGGTTCCCGCCGTAGCGCCCCACCCAGGCGTTCTCCGTCCCCGCAGCGGTGGACAGCATGACCGACTGGTGGTAGAAAACCGAGGGCGACAGGATCACCCGCCGGCTGAGCGGCACCGTTTTATAGACCGTCCAGGCGCCCCGCCCCTTCTTCTGGTAATAGGGCAGGCCGGCCTCCCTTACATTCTCGAAAGAGCCGGCGAACGAGTTAAGCGCGGGAAGGCGCAGCATCCTGAAAGGCATTACGTTCAGGTCCAGGCGCGGGGCGGACTCGTAGGACCTGCGGAACTTTTCCGGGTCGGCCGCGGAGCGCTCGTCCCTGCCGGCCACGCTGAGGCGGGTGACGGTGTAGTTGGTTTTGCGGGTGAAGGCCAGGCTCGCCTGCTTGTCCGGGCTGATGGCGAAAGGGTTGGTGCGGAAGAAATCGTTATTGAAAGCCGGGTCGGACAGCAGCCGGAAGGAGGACTGGCTGTAATACTGCGCCGGGTCGGACTCGTTGAACCTGCTGAAAGAATGCCAGAAGCCGCCGTTTATGCCCCAGCGGTCAGTTTCCCTGCCATATTCCCTGATGCGGTAGAGCGAGATATTGCTTATGTTCTTTTCCGGCCTGCGGTAATCCAGCTCTCCGCCCATGCCGACGCCCCGTTTGGCGAAATAGTCCAGGTAGGCTTTCACGCGGATCTCGGGATTGACCCTGTAAACATAATTGGATTTGACGAAAAAGCCGTTGCGCTCGTCGTACCCGGGGAAGAAGCTGCTTACAAAAGGAGTGCCCCCGCCCAGGGGCTTATAGAGCACCGGGAAATAGAACACCGGGATCTTCCCGATAAAAAAAACCGTATTGTAGGCCAGGAAATAGCGCTCCGGCGCGAGGTAGAGGCGGGAGGCCCGCAGGCGGTAATGCGGGGGCTCATCGTCGCAGCTCGTCAGGCTGGCTCTTTTATAGGTATAGCCGTCCTTGTCGAACTGCACGGACCGGCCGTGGAAAATGAAGTTCTTATGGAGGAAGCGCCCTTCGTTTATAATACCGGTATTATTGCCGTAATCGAAAAAGCCGCTCTTGCCGTAAACCGTGCCGGTGTCGTCGTCCAGCACGAAATCCGAAGGGGCGGCCACGGTGCGGCTGGCCATGTTGACCGCCAGGCTCCTGGCCCTGATCAGCTTCTGCTGCTTGTCGTCGGAAGAAAGTTCCTCCAGCCGGACGTTCCCCTCCAGGTCAATGACGCGCGTATATTCATTAAAACCGGCCGAGTCCGCCTCGAAACGCACCCTGTGCGCGCCTGTCGAGGAAGGCAATTCATAGGCGTATGCGGAAAGGATGAAGGATGAGGGCTGAAGGATGAAAAACAGAAAAGAGGAAAACAAAATTTCCCCCAACGTCCTTTTTTTCTTTTTCTCCTCAATTCCCATATAAATAACTCTTTTCTTCCCTCATCCCTCATCCCTCATCCCTACTTAAGTCCGTGCTCCAGCCCGAAAAGGGCGGCGCCGTGGGAACCGAGGTCGGCGTTGTCGGAG
>CAMTWW010000116.1:0-2968 GCA_947085555.1 uncultured Elusimicrobia bacterium
GATTAATTTCCCCCTGTCCTCCGTTATAAGCGTGACCAAGGTGCTTAAAAAAGTGCTTACCTCCAAGGGCGAGGATACTTCGCACCTGGTGTCTACTTTTGTCGCCCTTTCCCAGAAGGCGAAAAAAGAGGGTTTCCTGGCGCTGGAGACCGACGCAAAAGCGATAGACAATGATTTCCTGAAGCGCGGCGTGCAGTTGGTGATAGACGGCGCCGATCACGAATTCATCCGCAGCATGCTGGAGACGGAAATTGATTTCATAAGGGAGCGGCACAAGGCGGGCCGGGAAATTTTTAACGCCCTCGGCACTTATGCCCCAGCTTTCGGCGTCATCGGCACGGTGCTGGGGATGATCATGATGCTCGCCTCCATAGAAGACGTGGCCCAGGTGCCGCGCCGCATGGCCCTGGCACTGGCGGCCGCCTTCTACGGCCTTGGCTCCGGCTACTGGCTATTTCTGCCCATGGCCGGCAAGCTTAAGCACCGCTCCGAAGAGGAACTCTTTGTCAAGGAAATCATCATACGCGGAGTGCTGCTGCTGCAGAGCGGGGCCACGCCCAGCGTGGTGGAGGCCAATTTAAAGGCCTACCTTGAGCCTTCAAAGAGAATAACCGTGAAGAAAGAAGGCGCGAAACCCGCGGAGAAAGAAGGCGCGAAACCCGCGGAGAAAGAAGGCGCGAAACCCGCGGAGAAAGAGGCGGCTTAAAAGGTCTTACAGCTATGCGGCTAAGAGTCAAAGGCATGATACGGGAGGACGATCCCAGGGTAGCCTCCGTTGGCCACCCCGCCCCGCCGTGGATGACCGCTTACGCTGACCTGATGACCGAGATGGTCTGCTTCTTCGTCATCCTTTACGCCCTCAGCGCCGCCCTCAACAAGGATATGCAGAAGGCCCAGGCCGAGATTAAGGAAATGATAAAAGAGGGCAAGATGGCCGGCCAGGTTACCATGGACAAGGAGGGGATGCGCATCACACTTGAGGAACAGAGCCAGATGGCTTTTTTCGAAAGCGGCCGCGCCGAGCTTACCGACAATATGCGGGTGCAGCTCGAAAAGATCGCCCCGGTGCTACGCAAGCTCGCCGAGAAGCGTGATATAGTGGTGGAGGGACACACCGACAATATCCCGATAGCCACAAAACAGTTCGCCTCGAACTGGGAATTGTCCACCTCCCGCGCCACCAGCGTGGTGAAATCCATGCTGACAAGCGATTTCAAACCGAAGCGTCTGTCCGCCGTGGGCTATGGCGAATACCATCCTGTCGTGGTGAACGACAGCGAAGCGAACCGCAAGAAGAACCGGAGGGTCGTGTTCTTCATAAAGAACAATTCTTATCCGGACGCTCCGGCCGCCGGTCCGCCGGCGGGAACTAAAGCGGCGGCGCAAGCGCCGGCGGCGGAAACCACCGCCGCCGCGGTGGAAGCCCCTGTCGCCGCCCCGGAAACCCCCGCGGCCGCGGGCGGAGAGTAAACAAAACCATGAAACTAACCAGGATACTTTTGATCGCGCTGGTCTCCGCGCCGCTGGCCGGCTGCTTCGGCGGCCTGAAACGCCTCAAGGTAGTGGACTATACCGATCAGCGCGTCGGCGACCTTTCCATCACCAGGAAGCTGATCGGCAAACGGGAATTCCTTTTTTTCTCCACCAACAAAGAGGGCGTTTTCCTGGACGGCAATGTGCAGGGGATAATAACGGATTACCAGGGCAACCCTATAGAGGGGGTTAACGTGACGGTGAAGCCCGACACCGGCAAATCCCAGGGGGGAGGCGGTGGGGATGAATTCGCGGGCCTTGAAGAGAACGCTAATTCTTCCATAAACCTTTCCTTCGCGCCCGGCATAAGCGATACGCAGGGCCTTTTCAAGATCCATTTTTCCCTGCCCGTTACCGACGACGAGGTGGATGTCCGCGGCAAGCTGGTCTATAATCCCGGCTGGGACCAGCAGAAGCTGAACCTGGGCAAGGCCTATGAGCCGCAGATGAAGGAGTCCCCTTTCCGGCTTTACTACAACCTGAAGACCGGTTTCCTGGCTTTCGCGGAAGGCGTGCGCAAGGTGATAGTGCAGCCCGTGGGCGAAGGCCAGGGCAGGATGAAGTCCCTGCCCGGCGCCGCGGCCCCGCAGCCGGCCAAGCCCGCCGCCACGGAGACCGCTCCGGCCGCTGCCGGCGCCGCGGAAGAGGACTTGTTCAAAGGCTTCGATTTCGGACAGTAACATCAGGGTATAGGGTATAGGGTTTAGGGTAGAGGGTAGAGGGTAGAGTTATAAGGAACTCCTTACCCTAAACCCTCTACCCTAAACCCTAAACCCTAAACCCTCTCCCCTCTACCCTCTCCCCTCTACCCTCTCCCCTATACCCTCTCCCCTATTTTATGCCCAAGAAAGTAATTGTGGCCATGTCGGGCGGAGTGGATTCCTCCGTTGCCGCGGCCCTGCTGAAGAAAGAGGGCTTCGAGGTCGTGGGGGTGACGCTGCGCCTTTTCGCCGAGAAGCGCGGTGCGGTGAAGTGCTGCGGCGGGGCCGACAGCGCGGCCAAAGCCCGGGCCTCGGCGCAGGCGCTCGGCATACGCCACTATTTCAAAAGCGCGCAGGAACTGTTCTCAAAAACCGTCATCGCCAATTTCGTGGACGGCTATCTTAGCGGCTCCACGCCCAATCCCTGCGTGGAGTGCAACCGCCATCTTAAATTCGCCTACCTTTTCGACCTCGCCCTCTCGATGGGGGCGGACTTCCTGGCCACCGGCCATTACGGCGTGATAAAAAAAGAAGCCGGGGCCTACGGGCTTTTCCGCGGGGCGGACCCGCTCAAGGACCAGAGCTATTTCCTGTATTGCATAAGGAAAGAGCAGCTGGACAGGGTTCTTTTCCCTCTCGGCGGCCTTGCGAAAAAAGAGGTGCGCAGGATAGCCTCGGAATTTTCGCTGCCCTCCGCCTCCGAGCCGGAATCTAACGACATCTGCTTCGTCACC
>CAMTWW010000117.1:0-2645 GCA_947085555.1 uncultured Elusimicrobia bacterium
GGACCGGCCCGGCGCAAAAAAGATCAACCTGGTCCTGTGCGGCTCCTCCCAGAGAATGATGCACGGCCTCGTAATGGACAAGGCCGCCCCGCTGTATGGCAGGGCCCTTGAGATACTTAAAATTAAGCCGCTCAACGCCGGGTGGATCCGCCCCGGCCTTAAACTAAAAGACACTGGGGCGGTAGAGGCTTTTTCCGTTTGGGGCGGCGTGCCCCGTTACTGGGAGCTGGCCGCGCAGTTCGGCAAGCTTGAGGACGCCGTAAGCGAGCTTGTTCTGGACCCCAACGGCGTCCTGCACGAAGAACCCATGCGCCTGCTGATGGATGATATGCGCAGCGCGGTACAGCCCTATTCGCTGTTATCGGTCATAGGCCAGGGCTGCCACCGCCTGTCCGAAATAGCCGGCCGCCTGGGCAAGCCTTCCACCAGTATTCTGCGCCCGCTTCTGCAGTTGGTAGACCTCGGCTACGTCCGCCGCGAAACGCCCTTCGGCGAGAACAGTAAGTCGACCAAAAGGACGCTCTATAAACTGGATGACCCGTTCCTTATTTTTTATTTCAAATTCCTGCAGCCGAATAAATCCCAATTGGAAGTCCGCGCCATCTCCCCGGTAATGACCAAGATCCGCAGGCAGTTCCAGCAGCATGTCTCCGGTATCTGGGAGGAATTAGCCCGCGCCAGCGTCGCCTCCAGCTCAATAGACGGCTGCGAATGGGGGGTGGCAAGGCGCTGGTGGGGAGCGGGGCTAGACGGAACCATGGTGGAAATTGACGGCGTGGCCGAATCTTCGGACGGCAAGGCGCTGCTTGTAGGCGAAGCTAAATGGAGCGATGCCCGGTTGCCTGTAGCTGAGCTAAAAGACGGCCTTCTGGCTAAAGTCAAAAACTGCGCGTTCGCGCGCGGGCGGAGAATAGTCCCTGTAATCTGGTCCAAACACGCCTATAAAAATGCCGGCGTTCATGTTTTAACCCCTGACGCAGTGCTTGATTGTCTGCAATAGCGGCTCTTGCAGTCGGTTACCTATTCCCTGCCCTGGATTCTCGATTTTCCCCAATGTATCTTCTTTATCATTCAGTTCTTTTCCGTAACTACTCAGGTGGAGGGCCGGGAGGGGTTCTGCCCCGCGCACCCTTTGCGGAAGGGGGGGCCCCGACATAAATTCCCAAGGCGGGGGGAAACCGACGCAAGGGTTTCCAAAGCTATGCTCGTGGCGCCCCGCCACTATCTTGTGCCGTCTCAAAGGGCTATGCCCCTCAGACGGCCATCTTCCGGGGTTCGCGGGGCAAAACCCCGGCCGACCCGAACCCCATATAGCGACCTGAGTAGTTACAAAAATCCTTACAAATCCGTCTCGGTATGTCTCGGTATGAGCCCCCTAGCCCGTATAATTTATATAATAGTAAAGTAGTAAATCGTTATTCGGACCTATTATTAGGATACTGCCGGAGTTAAGGAATTATATGGAATCCATTAATTTTAACACCAAAACCGACTCTCGCGGGCACCTTCGCTTGGATGTCGCCACACCGTTTCCAGAATGTCGGGTAGAAGCGCTGGTGGTGATAAACCCAATATCAGAAGAGCCACAGAGAAAAGCTAAATATAATTTCCGGGATTTAGCTGGAAAGCTTGCGTGGAAGGGAGACGCTGTAGTGACGCAAAGGAAGTTACGCAATGAATGGTAAGCGCCTTCTCCTAGATACCAACGCCGTAATCTCCATATTACGCGGACATGAAGTTCTTCTCACGCTTGCGCAATCTGCGGCATGGGTCGGCATTTCTATCATTACATACCTTGAATTTAAATCCTTCCCTAAACTTACCGAAAAGGATACCACCATTTTTAATGAATTCCTACGCCGGATAAATGTGGTTTCCCTTCGACCCGAGGATGGTGATCTCATCCGCATAACTATTAATCTTCGCAAGACGCACCGGCTAAAACTACCCGATGCAATTATAGCTGCGTCGGCGCTAACGAACCATGCTACGCTTGTTACCGCAGATAAAGTACTCACGCACGCTGGCGCAATGCCTGTAATTAGTTTCACTGCTGAAAAATAAGTAGTCAGCAGTTTTTTGCAATTCTGTAAGGAGGTGTTAAAAAATATGGTTGACGACATTAAAACAAGACAGGAGATCCCACATAAAATCAATCTGGTTCATGAGTTTGTCGATGGCTTATATTGGGGGAGACAGCACTACAAAGAACGTATTGCATTTATAGCCAACACGTTAAACGGTGTTATCGAAGAGTTAAAAACTGTCCAAGAGCGCAGGTAATCGATAGAGTGTTAAAATAATGTGCAGTTGCGGAAGAGCCGGCCTGCCGCCCCAGGTTTGATGAGGATGTCTCTTTCCGCTTTAACGTCCCATGCCGGAGAAGTTATTAAGATAGTGATTCCGCTGAAAAACCCCCTCTGACCAAAAACGAGCTTCAAAAAAGATCGTCAAAACACCTTGCCCGATAAAGAATAATCGCTTGTACGCGATCCTTGAGAGAAAATTTTTACCCGGTTTTTAGCTTATTTTCAAAACAGGGGGTTTTTCAGCGGAATCAGATATCAAGAACCGTCCCCGATGGCCAAGCCAAATGACCCCGCCTGGGAAATGGTAAGTTCGTGAATGTGTTGGAGCGGGAATCC
>CAMTWW010000118.1:0-13023 GCA_947085555.1 uncultured Elusimicrobia bacterium
GTATTCCGTGGTATGGGAATCGCGCAATTCGAAGATCATCCGGGCCTGGGCGACCAGCTTGCCGGCTTTCTTCCTGATTTCGAGGATGTCTATATAGATCCTGGCTTCGCCTTCGAATTCGGTGCTGGTGAACTTGTATTCGAAGCGGGTTTTTTCTTTAAGAGGGAAATAATCTGCGGCCATTTTGGTGCCCCCGCGCGGTGAGTTTTATGATTTTCTACTCTTCTCTGCCCTAAACCCTCTACCCTATACCCTGAATTTGGTGGACGTGACAGGGATCGAACCTGCGACCTCCTCGTTGCTCACTCCCGCTCTGGCGCCTGCTGGCGCCAGCGCCTCGTTCGAGGCTCTATAAAACCTGGTGGACGTGACAGGGATCGAACCTGCGACCTCCTCGTTGCGAACGAGGCGCTCTCCCAACTGAGCTACACGCCCGGAACTACTGTTGCTCCGCCTTCGCTGCCTGCTCTACCCTGCGCTTGGCTTTCTTGTGATCTTCGAAATTCGAGTTGAAAATATGCTTTCCCTTCCTGTCCGCTACGAAATAGAGCGCGTCCAGGTTGGCCGGGGCCAGCGTGGCGGCTATCGAGCTGTAGCCCGGATTGCAGATAGGACCGGGAGGAAGGCCGCCTACCACGTAAGTGTTATAGGGAGACTTGAACTTCAGGTCCTTGTATGTAAGCGCTTTCTTCCAGTAGCCAAGCGCGTACTGGGTGGTCGGGTCAGCCTCGAGCGGCATCTTCCTGCGGAGGCGGTTTAAATAAACCGCCGCTATAAGCGGGCGCTCGCTGTCGTCCATCGCCTCGCGCTCCACTATCGAGGCGATGATCAGTGTTTTGCGCTCGTCCAGACCCTCCGGAAAACCTTTAGAGAACAGCGTCGCCGTCTGCCGGTCGAATTCATATTTTAACAAATTAAGAACTTCCTGTGGCGGCATATTTTTTTTAAGGTGGTAGGTGGAGGGGAAAAGGTAGCCTTCCAATTTCTGCGCGCGCGCCAGCTCAAGGAACTGTGACGAAGAGGTCACGCCGTTGGCCTCGAGCCTCTCGGCGATCTGCTCCATGCGCCAGCCCTCGGGGATAATGACCCGGATGCTGCTTACATAGGTGCTGTGCGTAAGCCGCCAGAGAGCCTCTTCGGCCGACATCTTCTCGCGCAGCGCGTATTCGCCCGGCATCAGGCGCTTCCCGGTGCCGGTGAGCTTGACCAGCAGCCTGAACCAGGTGGAGCTGAGGATCACCCCTTCCTTCTTAAGTTCCGCGGCGGCCTTGCCCGCGCCGGCGCCCTCCTGAATCGAGACCTTCACCGGCCGGCCAGGCCAGAAGAAGTAAAGCGACAGGACAAGGAGAGCCGGGACTAAAACAATCGCCAGGTTTTGAAATTTCTTCATAAAAAGACGCAAGCTCTTATTCCTCTTCGCCGCCGGCCTGCCGGGCGGCTTTAGCCCGCTTGGCGGCGGCGGCACGGGCCTTGGCTCCGCGCTTGCTCTTAGGATTACCGACCCTCTCCTTCAGCTGCTTCCGGATGACCTTGCGGAGCGCCTGGTCGCGCAGGGCGGCGCGCTTGGTAATGGACCTGGGCTTCCAGCCCTTCAGGGTGGCCAGCCTGGCGCGCATAGTCACCAGGGAACTGCGGTGCCTTCCCATTCTGGAAAGGGGGACCGCGCGGAAACGCTTACGCGCGGTGTCCAGGTGTATCTCGGTGTTCTTCTCCAGTAGATATTCCTGCGCTTCTTTCCCGGAGCCGTCCGCCTCGGTCACCGCCACGCGCCCCTCGTCGAAAACCGCGGCCGAGGATTCCTTTCTCATCTGTGAATACTCTACGGCGAATTCCGTGCCCCTTACGGCGCAGACCGCCGAGGGGGTGCGCACCTGCAGTTTATTCTTCTCGTTCAGGGAACGCTTGATCTTCGCGACCAGCGAGCCGAAGTTAAGGGAGAAAATGGTGTCTTCCAGCGCCAGATCGGTGATCTCCAGCTCGGTGTTGCGCCCGAGATAGATCGCCCCCTTGTCATCAAGATAGATCTCGGCTACCCCATCGGCCGAGGTTTTTACCACGTCGTTCGGGTCCAGCGGCATTTCCCCGGTTATCCTGGACCACTCTTCGCCGTTTATCGTCTTCACCAGCACCGTACCGGAAACGACTTTCAGCCTGGCGTCCCAGGTCTGGGGCTGGCTGGCGCCGTAATTCCCGGATTTCATGGCCTGCTGCAGTAACTGCTGGTAATCCTGCCCGCCCGCCTCCTCGCCTTGGGCGAAGGCGGCCGCGCCGCCGGCGAGGAGCGCGCAGAAAAAAGCTGCTTTAAATATCGGCATGGCTTACGCTCCCTTCTCGATCTTGCGGAACTGGCGCCGCCCCACCTGCAGCACGCAGTCCTTAGGCTCGAATATTATATCCGCGGAAACCTTTTCGCCGTCCAGCCGCACCGCGCCCTGGGCGATGAGCCGGCGCGCCTCGTTCATCCCTTTTACCAGGCCGGCGGCCACGAGCAGGTAGGAGAGCTTGCCGGCTTTTTCGGCGCGGAAAATCTCCATATTTTCCGGCAGCTCTTTGCGGGAGAAGACCTGCTCGAAATGCGCGCGGGCCGCCTGCGCCTGCTCGCCCCCGTGGTAGCGGGCGGTGATAAGGCCGGCCAGCTTCTTCTTGGCTTCCATCGGGTGCTCCGCCTTCACGGCCGCGAGGTCCTCAAAAGTGAGCAACTCATAATAGGAGCACATCAGAGAATCGGAAACCGACATCATCTTGCCGAACATCTCGTTGGGAAGATCGTTAAGCCCCACGTAATTCCCATAAGACTTCGACATCTTCTTCTCGCCGTCGGTGCCGGGAAGCAGCGGCATCGTCATCACCGCCTGCTGCTCCTGGCCGCTGAGCTTCTGCATATTGCGGCCCATCAGCAGGTTGAAGATCTGGTCCTGGCCGCCCAGTTCAATATCCGCCTTCACGGCCACGGAGTCGTAGCCCTGGAATATCGGGTATAGGATCTCGAGCAGGCTTATCGGGGTCCCGGCTTTCATCCTGGCGCGGAAATCTTCGCGCTCCAGGAGCTGCGAGATGGTCACGCTCTTGGCGATATTTACAAAATCCGATACACCGGCGGCGGGGCTGGCGAAGAAGGGCTTGAGCCATTCGCTGTTGAACCGTATCTCGGTCTTATCCCTGTCAAGCACCTTGAAGGCCTGCCCGGTGTAGGTCCTGGCGTTGTTGGCCACCGTTTCGTGGTCGAGCACCGGGCGCGTGGCATCCTTGCCGGAAGGGTCGCCGATCTGCGCGGTAAAATCCCCTATAATGAGCACAGCGGTATGCCCCAGGTCCTGGAACTGCCGCAGTTTGCTGAGAACGACGCTGTGGCCTATGTGAAGGTCGGGGCTGGATGGGTCCGCTCCGAACTTTACACGGAGCTTCCTGCCGGAGGAAAGCTTCTTAACCAGCTCCTCGCGGCTGATTACGTCGACCGCCCCGCGCGTTATTCCCTTCAGTACCTCTTCTATGTTCATAACTGTAATTGTATTATTTTCCTGCGCGCGCACGCTAATGGCCGGCTGATAAGCATAGCTCTTTAGCCGGCACTAGCTTAGCTTCGGCCGGCTGATAAGCATAGCTCTTTAGCCGGCACAAGATAGTGGCGGGGCGCCACGAGCTTAGCTTCGGAACCCTTGCGGGTCCGCCTCTATAAAATATCTGACCCCCGGCCGCTGCGGAAGCGTCAGCCCCTTTTCAAGGCAGAGCATCGCGGTTTGTTCGGAAGCGGCCTTCACTAGGTAGTACTCGCTGTGGAATTTACGCTTTTCCTCTCCGGGGGGGGTGACGGGCCCCAGTATCTCGCTTGCGTCCCCGGCGCCGCCCAGGAAAGAAAGTGCCCTCAGGAAATCAGCCGCTGCGGCGTCCAGCGCCCGGCGGTCATAGGAGGCGAACCTGGCTTTCACGATATAGCAGAAAGGAGGGTAGAAGAAATCCCTGCGGGCCGCCAGCTCGCCGCCGGCAAAAGAAGGGTAGTCCATCTCGCCCAGCCGCGAGAAGACGTAATGGGCCGCCTCCCTCGTCTGTATAAAAAGCTCGCCCTTGGCGCCCAGCAGCCTCCAGGCGCCGTAAAAGGACCGGAAGGCCTTTTCGGAAGCGCGGAAATCCGCGCTGGAGAGATCGGAGTCCGCGTCTATAAAGGCCGCCAGTTCAAGGCGGGGGGCGCCAAGCTCGCGAAGTGCGATACGGGTTCCGACCAGGACGTCCGCCTCTCCTTTTGAAAAACTTTCCAGTTCCGAGCTCATCTTTTTCAGCGACCCGCGCAGCACGTCCCCGTCGAAGCGGGCTATTTTCGCGGCGGGCAGCAGTTTCGAGATGGCCTCCTGGGTTTTCTGCGTCCCCGCGCCGTAGTCGCGGAAAACCTTCCCGCCGCATTTCGGACAGGTTTCGGGCTTCGGCTCTTTTTTGCCGCAGCGCCGGCAGACCAGCTGCTGGGCTCCGTCTGCCTTCTTTAAAATGGTCATGCCCGGGCCGCAGCCCTGGCAGCGCTTCATCCAGCCGCAGTTGGCGCAGAAGAGTCTGGAGGCATAGCCTTTGCGGCCGGCGATAACAAGCGCCTGCCCTCCGGCGGCGACCACGCGGCGCAGGCTGTCCGCCAGCGGGCGGGCCAGGAGATCTCCCGGGTAGTCGGTCATATCCAGAACCCGCACTCCGGGGCCGGGGCCGGCCGGCGCCGGGGGGACCGCGTCGAACCTTACAAGCTCGCCCGAGGCGGCTCTGCCCCAGGTTTCTATGGAGGGGCAGGGGCTGGCCAGCACAGTCTGCCCTCCCAAGGCCTTCATGCGCTTAAGCAGCGCCTCCCGCGCATGGTAGAACGGTTCGGCCTCCTCCTGCCGGTAGACCTCCTCGTGCTCGCCGTCCAGCAGGCCCAGGCGCAGGTTCTTAAAGGCCAGGAAAACCCCTGAGCGGGTGGCGATTATGACCTTATATTTGCCGGCAAAAGCGCCGGCCCAGGCCTCGGCGCGCTTTTTAGGGGTCAGCCTGGCATGCCAGACGCCTATCCTGCCGGGAAAAACCGGCTCCAGCGCGGCCGCGAGTGAGGGGATAAAACCGAGATCCGGGACCAGCAGCAGGCCCTGCGCATCGCCGCCGAGGGCGGCGGAAAAGAGCGCCGGGTAAATAAGTTCGCGGCGCTCCAGAGGAGCGAGCCGCAGCAGGTAAGCCCCGGCCGCGCCGGCCGAAAGGTCTTTCGCTAATTTTTTAATTTCAGGAAGCTCCGGGGGGGGGACATTTAATAAAGGATGAGGGATGAGGGATGAGGGATGAGGTTGCGAAACGGGAACCGGCAGGTCTTTCGGTGCGTGGGAATAGAAAGCTCCTAGGCAAAGGCCGGGCGCGGAGCCCCAGCGCCCCGCCATCCAGTTCGCCAGGACGAGCGCGTCCTCGGGGAAAAGCGGCTCCTCTTCGAGCAGCCTGATTATGGTTTTGAGCTCCTTGAACCTTGTAAGGTCCGCGTCTTTTTCCGGCAGGACCCGGATTATCATCCCTACGGCCTCGCGCTTGCCCAGCGGGGCCAGCACACGAAGCCCCGGCGCGGCCTTCAGCTCCAGCTCCTCGGGGAGATGATAATAGAAGGTCCGCCGCGGCGGGATAGGAAATGAAATTTCAGCCAGCATAGTTGAGAGTCTTTATTGAAGGCTAAAGGGCCATTCGCAAAAGGTAGGCATCCCAAAATTCCCTGGGAGTGACTACGAGTGTTTTCATATGGCGGGGCGGGAAGTGGGATTTGTTGCCGGTCACTAGGAATTCCGCTTTCGAGGCTTCTGCACACTCCAGGAAACGGTTATCAGATAAGTCGTCCTGGCAAAGATTCAGGGTCTTCTTCGGAGAAACTAATTTAGCGCGGGATTTAAACAGGGCAAGAAAACTTCTAATCTTCCGGGGTTCAAAACCGAATCTTGGCCTACGCAATACCCTGTGCATCTCAGCCAGGATAGAAAGTGAAAGAGCCGCATGGATTTTACCCTGCATGGCCAGGTCCAGGATTGTCGCCGGAAGACTATCCGCGGCTAGAAGTCCGGATACAATAACATTCGTATCCAGAACTACGCGGGTCACAAGTGAGTACGCCTGGCCGCGCGAATCTCGCGTGAGATTTCCTTTGAAGAGATTTTATCCAGACCTTTGGCTTTGGATTCAAGCTGGAGCTCGACGACAATAGAGGCCCGCTTTTGCCTGAGGATGGTAGTCAGGTAATCCGAAATACTCATCAAGACAGCCTTTGGCCTGCCACGGGAGCTGACAAGATATCTAAGCCGGCTTCTATCGAGGCCATTAACGAGACCTGACAGCTGATGCCGCGCCTGGTCTAAACCGATAATCTGAGTGGTCATTTATATTCCTCTACCTGTATATTAGTATACAGGTTGGCGGGCCAGTAGTCAAGTCCGTCCCCTAATTCTGTCCAAAAGTGCTTTCATAAATCCCGAACTCCGCATTCATGCCGCACAAAACATCCTATGGCAGTCAGACGGACATTTTCCAGCCGTAAAACTCAGGCAGAATATCGGCGTTACCCAGAAACCGCAATTTTATCTCCGGGTAAGTTTCCTTAAACAGCGCATACTCTTTCCGCTTAACTTTGGAGGGGTCATACTTTACCTCAATCGCCTCTTTCTCAACCACAAAATCCACTTCTTTTTTATCCTGCGTGCGCCAGAACCGCACCTTATCCAGCGTTCCCGCCCGCCTGAGCAGTTCCGTAAAGTAAAGGTTTTCCAGGTACCCGCCCTTATCCTGCCGTTTATCTATACCCTCGAAATTATTAAGAAAAAAATTCCTCAACCCCGGGTCATAAAAATAAACCTTGGGCATTTTAGTCAGCTCTTTTCTCATATTGCCGTGAAACGGCTTTATAAAAGCGGCCTGGTAAGACTTGGCTATCACATACAGGTATTCCTCCATGGTTTTATGCGTTATCCCCAGCGTGCCGCCGAGTTCCATGGAATTTACCAGCTGCCCCGTTTGTGAAGCCAGAAGTTTAAGCAGCACCAGGTATTTTTCAGAATTCCTTATTCCCGCCTCCGCAATATCCTTCTTGACATATGAACCGCCGATTTCCGAAATAGCGGCAATGCGCTGGTCATCGCTTTCCGCAAGGGCTACCCGGGGATACCCTCCATAAGTTATATATTTCGCCCAGGCGTCAAGCAGTTTTCCTTTGTAGTACGCCGTCAGGTTCCCCCGCGCATGGCCCGCAAGCTCCCCCTGTCCGCTAAAAACCAGGAACTCATTAAAATCAAGTGGCCGGACTTCAAAGATAAATTTTCTTCCGGCAAGGCTGTCCTTGAATTTCCTGTCCATGTAAAAAGCCGAAGATCCGGACGCTACAAGTTTTATCTTTTCCCTCTTCTCGTCGTAAAGCAGCTTTAAAAAATTAGTCGGGTCGTCCAGGTACTGCACCTCGTCAATAAAGACGAATTGTTTTTCCTTTGAGTCCGGAAGAAGCTCGAAAATATTAAGCGGCTGCGCGTTAAAAAGATTTAGATAATCCGGGTTTTCCAGGTTGAAATAATGACAATTGCGCCCCAGCTCTTCAAGCCGGCGCTTGAGCATAAGCATTATGGAGGTCTTCCCGGTCTGCCGGGCGCCGGTAAGAATAACAGTTTCTTCTTTTAGAATAACTTTATCTATTTTTGAAATAATATCTCTGTTGTATAGCATATCCGGATTATAATGCCCCTGGTAAGCAATGTATTATCAGATAATATTATACTTACTAATACCATTACTATCAATACCAAAAAGAGAATTACCTTACTACCACCACCCGCCTGCTCTGATTAATTCCGCCGCCTTCTACTTTTATGGGTGTAGACGCCGCTGGAGACCCTGGCGCCACCGGAGTCGCGGCCGTCCCACTGGATAAGGTTAAGACCGGAACTGGAGGGGCCGCTATGAAGCTGTGACACATAACTTAATTCCCTGGAAATCAAGCGGCTCAGCTGGATTTCCCAAAAGATAAAGGCTTGTAAAAACTCTCTTGGCACCTTTTTCCCTTCTGGCACGCCTTGGAAGGCTGAATGATGTCCTCGCAATGTATCCAGCTTAGGAATTACGCGAGAATGACATTGAGAAAATTCAAAAGCATTCCTCTACGGGGTGTCCTTTAGGCGGCGAGAAATTCATAGCGGGGCCGGAGTTGAAACTGGAACGGAGTCTGGCGAATGGGCGCCCCGGCCCAAGGCCGGGAAATCACGAGATAAGTTGTGTGTCACCATAATTCCCAGTTTCAAGGAAGGACTTCAGCAGCTTCATGTCTTCCCAGGTATCGCGTTTCAGGTTGGGGTTGCGCAGCAGCGCCGCGGGGTGGTAGGTGGGAAGGACTTTTATGGGGTGGCCCGGGCCGAACAGCTCCACGGGGTAATCGTACCAGTGCCCGCGCACGGTGGAGATGCCCTTGGTGATGTTCAGCAGGACTTTGGTGGGCACGGAGCCGAGCGTCACGATGCAGGCCGGCTTTATGAAACGCAGCTGCTCGTCGAGATATGGCCGACAGGCAGATATTTCTTCCGTGGTCGGGGGCCGGTCGTTGCCGTGGGCCTCCGGGTTCTCCGGGTTCTTCATGGGATGGCACTTGACGATATTGGCGATATAGACGTCGGAGCGCTTCAGGCCCAGGACGGCCTCTAGGATCTTGTCCAGCAGTTGGCCGGAGCGGCCCACGAAGGGCTCGCCCTGGTGGTCTTCCTGGAAGCCCGGGCCCTCGCCCACGAAGACGACTTTAGCCTTATATGTGCCTACGCCGAAAACCGCGTTGAGCCTGGCGTGGCCAAGCCCGCATTTGCGGCAATTCTGTACCTCCTCGGCAAGGGAGTCCATATCGGGAATGCTCCGCTGCGGGGCGGGGGAGGAGGGCGGCGCGGCAGGGACAGGGGTGGATAATACAGGGAGGGAAGGCTTCTTTGCGGCAGCCCCCTCGCGCGGGGACTCGGCCAGATTTTCATCGAGCGTTCTGATATAGGCGGCCAGGTCTTTAGCCGCTTCAGCCAGTTCCCGCTTCATCGCTTAGGCGGCGTCTTTAGCGGGCTTCTCGGCGCGGGGCTTCCGCGGCTCGTCGGAGCGCCTGGAGGCCAGCCTCTCTTCTATGAGCTGGTCGGCCTTAACGGATTCTTCTATCTCGGGGACCTTGACCTTGCCGCTCACCACGTCAAGAAGCGCGCGGTCTATCAACTCCGCCATCGGGACGTTGCGGAACTCTTCCTGGCGGCGCAGGTGGCGGGCCCACTGCATGGCGCGCACGATGTCCAGGTATTTGGACGGGCCGTAATCCGAGATGAGTTTTTCCAGATCGGCTTCTTTTTCAACTTTAGCATGCGTCATCGTAGTGTCCTCCGTGATTAAAAAACCTTATTCTTTGAAAGCTGTTTTCCGAAGGCCTTGACCTTGTCCAGGTTACGGCGGGTCTTCCGGGTTTCCAGGTCGGCTATGGCGGCCACTTCGCGCACGGCTTCAGGGAGTTTGCCGTTTATCACCAGGTAGTCGAAACTCGCTGCTACCCTGATCTCGGAGCGGGCCGTCCCGAGCCTCACGGCCACGTTCCCGGGCGCCTCGCCGCGGCCGCGCAGGCGCTGTACCAGCGTCTTCAGGTCCGGCGGCAGCAGGAACACCGTGACCGCCTCCGGGAATATTTTCTTGACCGAGCGCGCGCCTTTCACGTCTATGGTCATCACGGGGATGCGGCCTTTTTCCAGCACGTCCAGGACCGATTTCACCGGGGTGCCGTAAGAGTTGCCGTGCACCGTCGCCCACTCCAGCAGTTTGCCTTCCTTCCTCATCCTGCCGAACTGCTCCGCGGTGACAAAGTAATAATCCTTCCCGTCAACTTCCCCGGGGCGCCTGGGCCTGGTCGTGCAGGTCACGCTGAAATCGAACCGCTTGTCCAGCTTCAGCAGCCCCGAACGCACAACGGTCTTTCCGCCCCCCGAGGGGGCGGAAATGACCAGCGGGAAGTATTTATATTTCCGTTGACGCATTACTATGTAGGTGCCGTATCAGGAGCTATGCTCAACAGACGGCCACTATTTGTTCTTTCTCGGGGCCCTTATCTGGGACTGCGCCGCCGACAGGATGGCTATCGGCACGCGGAAGGGAGAGCAGGACACGTAGGTCAGGCCCACCTTGTGGCAGAACGCGACCGAGGCCGGTTCGCCGCCCTGCTCGCCGCAGATGCCGATCTTCAGGTCCTTGCGGGTCTTGCGGCCGCGCTCGACGGTGATCTTGATCAGCTCGCCCACGCCGTCCTGGTCAATGGTCTGGAACGGGTCCACGGGGATAATGCCTTTCTTCACGTAATCATTCAGGAAGGGACCGGAGTCGTCGCGGGAATAACCGAAGGTCATCTGCGTCAGGTCGTTGGTGCCGAAGGAAAAGAACTCCATGGTCTCGGCGAGCTTCCCGGCCAGGAGGCAGGCGCGGGGGATCTCGATCATGGTGCCGACCATATACTTCACCTTCACGCCCTTCTGCTTCACAACCTCGGCGTACACGCGGTGGATGATCTCGGACTGATTCTTCACCTCGTTCTCCAGGGAGACCACGGGGATCATGATATCCGGGAACACCTTAATGCCTTCTTTCTGCAGTTCGGCCGCGGCTTCGAAGATGGCGCGGGCCTGCATCTCGGTGATCTCGGGGTAGGTGACGCCGAGGCGTACGCCGCGGTGGCCCATCATGGGGTTGGATTCGTGCAGGCCGTTGGCGCGGGCTTCGAGCTCCTCAAAGGAGATGTTGAGCGCTTTACCCAGCTCTTCCAGCTTCGCCTTCTCGCGCGGCACGAACTCGTGCAGGGGGGGATCCATCAGGCGGATAGTTACATGAAAACCTTCCATCACCTTCAGGGTGGCCTTAATATCGTTCTTCATGAAAGGAAACAGGTCGTTGAGCGCGGCTTTGCGCTCCTCGAGGTTCTTAGACATGATCATCTTGCGCAGTTGGAACAGCGCCTGGTCGGAGCCTTTGCCGTAGAACATGTGCTCGACGCGGAAAAGGCCGATGCCCTCGGCGCCGTACAGGCGGGCCTGGGCGGAATCGGCGGGGGTGTCGGCGTTGGTCCACACCTTCAGCGCGCGGATGGAATTACAGAACTTCAGGAAGTCCTGGAGCATGGCCATAGTGACTTCGCCGGGCTCTACCAGTGGCAGCTTGCCCGTGTAGATGAAGCCGCGGGAACCGTTCAGGGAGAGCCAGGAGCCTTCCTTAAGCGTCTCGCCGCCCAGGGTGAGGGTCCTGGCTTTCAGGTCTATCTTCACGTCGGCGCAGCCTACCACGCAGCATTTACCCCAGCCGCGGGCCACGAGGGCCGCGTGGGAGGTCATGCCGCCGCGGGCGGTGAGGATGGCTTCCGCCGCTCTCATGCCTTCCACGTCTTCGGGATTGGTCTCTTCGCGGACGAGGATGACGTGTTTGCCTTCCTTCTTCCACTTAACGGCCTCTTCGGCCGTGAAAACTATCATGCCGACGGCGCCGCCGGGGCCGGCGGGAAGACCCTTGCCGAGGGGCTTGGTGGAGAGCTCGATCCTGGGGTCAAGGACCGGGTGCAGCAGTTCGTCTAGCTGGTCCGGGGAGACGCGCATCACGGCCTCTTCCCTGGTGGCGAGCTTTTCCTTATGCATATCAAGGGCCATGCGCACGGCGGCGAGTCCGTTGCGCTTGCCGACGCGGCACTGGAGCATCCACAGGCGGCCGTTCTCGATGGTGAACTCGATGTCGAGCATGTCGCGGTAATGCGTCTCAAGCCTGGCGCGGATGGCGGCGAGCTCCTTGTAGGCCGCGGGCATAAGCTGCTCGAGGGATTTGAGGTGCTTGGACTGCTCGTTGCGGCTGCTTTCGTTTATGGGGTGGGGGGTGCGGATGCCGGCCACCACATCCTCGCCCTGGGCGTTCTCGAGGAACTCGCCGAAGAAGGCGTTCTCGCCGGTGCCGGGGTTGCGGGTGAAGCCCACGCCGGTGGAGGAGGTGTCGCCCATATTGCCGAACACCATGGCCTGCACGTTGACGGCAGTGCCCCACTCGGCGGGGATGCCTTCGATGCGGCGGTAGGAAACGGCGCGCTTGCCCATCCAGGAGGCAAACACGGCGCCGATTGAGCCCCACAACTGGTCCATGTGGTTGTCGGGGAATTCTTTGCCGAGCGCTTCTTTCACCTTGGCCCTGAAAAGGACGCCCAGCTCCTTTAAGTCTTCGGCGTTGAGGTCGGTGTCGGACTTGGCGCCGCGCTTGGTCTTCATGTCGTGCATGATGCGCTCGAGCTGCTTGCGGATGCCTTGGTCGTCGGCGGGCTCAATGCCGGCGGCTTTTTCCATGACCACGTCGGAGTACATCATGATCAGGCGGCGGTAGGAGTCGTAGACGAAGCGGGGGTTGTTGGTGAGCTTTATCAAGCCCGGTATGGTCTCGGAGGTGAGACCGCAGTTAAGGATGGTCTCCATCATGCCCGGCATGGAGCTGCGGGCGCCGGAGCGCACGGAGACAAGCAGGGGGTTGTTGGCATCGCCGAACTTCTTGCCGGTGATCTCTTCCACCTTGCGGAGGTTCTTTTCTACATCCTGGGTGAGGCCCTTAGGGTAGGAGCGCTTGTTAGCCCAATAGTAAGTACAAATTTCGGTGGTCAGCGTGAAGCCCGGGGGAACTGGCAGGCGCAGGTCGGGGTGGCCGGCCATCTCGGCGAGATTGGCGCCCTTGCCGCCCAGCAGGTTCTTCATGGAGGCTTTTCCTTCGGCCTTGCCGCCGCCGAAGAAGTAGGTGACTTTTTTGGAAATTTTAACCGGAGACGATTTCACTTTGGATTTAACAGCCGTCTTGGGCATATATTTTGGCTCCTGTTGACTAATTTGACTAAACCCCGCAGGTGCGGGGATAAAAAACCCCTGTATTATTAGGGAGTGTCTTTATACTACTAAATGAGGGGGCGGGGGGGCAATAGAAGGAAAAACGCTATTTTACGAATCTGCGCTCCAGGTATTCTATGACCATAGGGAACAGAAAGAACAGTAGGACAAGCAC
>CAMTWW010000119.1:0-1488 GCA_947085555.1 uncultured Elusimicrobia bacterium
CGCGACGGGGAGAAGACAGGCCGCTTCGGCCTGCTGGCGATGATAAAATAAGCGCCGCTACCGGAGCATATCCCACGCTATTTTAGCCAGGAGGGCCGCCGAAACCGTAAAAAGCATAGGGCGTATTACCCAGGCCCCTCTCTTCAGAGCCAGGCGCGAACCCGCATAATTACCGGCCATCCCGGCCAGCCCCATAGAAAGCCCCAGTTTCACGTCCACCAGCCCGAGGTGCAGGAAGGCGGCCAGCGCGGCCAGGTTGGAAACCAGGTTAAGGAGCTTGGCCAGCGCCGTGGAGCGCAGCAGGTCGAAGCCGCAAAGCTTCGCGAACCCCACCGCGAGGAAGGTCCCGGCGCCGGGCCCGAGCAGCCCGTCGTAACAGCCTATAAAGAATGAGAGCGCCCCGGAGCGCCGCAGGAGCGCTCCTTCTGTGTGAACCTTGCTGGTATCGGCCAGGCCGAAACTTTTCTTCGCGACCAGGAAAATGGCTATCGGCGGCAGCGCTATTATAAGGATATAGCGTATCGCTTCCGGCGGGACCATAGAGATCGCCCTGGCGCCAAGGAAGGAGCCGCCGGCCGCCAGGACTATAAGGATGAAAAGGAAGTCCGCTTCGAAGCGGGTTTCTTTGAGGAACTTGACGGCCGCCACCGCGGTGCCCAGGGAGGAGGAAAGCTTGTTAGTGCCGAGGAGCAGCGCGGGATTAAGCCCGTAGGCCAGGTAGGCCGGCAGCGTTATCAGCCCGCCGCCGCCGGCGATGGAATCCACGAAGCCGGCCAGGAAGACCAGCAGGGTGAGGGGGAGATAGGGCTGCGCCGCGTTAAACAACTCCATTGAAGAATTATATATGTTTTGGCCGTCCGGGGAGCAGGCTACGGTTGCGACAACGGCAAAGCCTTTGCGCGCAGGCCCGCTAACAAGGTAAAATTAGTATCGTAATTACAAAGGAGCGGCCATTATGGACATGGATTCAAGCCTGGAAAAAATAAAGAACACCATCGAGATTTCCGGCGGCGGCAAGCGCGTGGACCTGCTGCTTAAGAACGCGCGGGTCATAAACACATTCTCCGGCGACATACACCGCACCCACGTAGCCATCCACCGCGGCCGCGTGGTGGGCTTCGACGACTACAAAGCGGCCCAGGTCATGGACCTCAAAGGCGCCTATGTCTCCCCGGGTTTTATAGACGGGCATGTGCACATAGAGAGCTCCATGGTCAAAATACCGGAGTTCGCCCGCGTGGTGCTGCCGCACGGCACCACCTCCGCCGTGATCGACCCGCACGAGATCGCCAATGTCCTGGGCCTCGATGGTATTAAGTACATGCTGGCCTCGAGCGAGGACAGTCCCCTTAGCGTCTACGTGATGCTCCCTTCCTGCGTCCCCGCCACCAGCCTGGAGACGGCCGGCGCGGAGCTTACAGCCCACGACCTGGGCCTGCTGCTCAACGACGAGCGCGTGCTGGGCATAGGCGAGATGATGGACTACCC
>CAMTWW010000120.1:0-1523 GCA_947085555.1 uncultured Elusimicrobia bacterium
GCCCGACCTTGCCTGGTACCAGGTAAAAGAAGTAATCGAAAAGGGGGCTGACGATATTGGCCGGCCCGGCTATGACGAGTATACCGGCCACGGCCGGGTCAACTTCTACAGGGCTCTCAAGCTGGCAAAGGGATATTCGGGTGCAATGCAAGCTGGAAAATAGGGATCAGAATTGGTCGAGTAGGGCGCTCCCGGCCGCCGCTTAAAAACTGATCCGTATTCCGCGCCGGGCAAAAAACCGGCGGGAAGAACATCTATTGCCGGTCAAAAAAATATTAAAATATAGGCACAAAGGTACGGCTGACCGTGTCCTGACCGAATTTTTCCGGTACGCAGCAAGGAGACCATGCTTTACTACGCGCACTATTTGACAGACCTGTTCAGCCCGCTGAACGTTTTCCAGTACATCACCTTCAGGGCCGGCGGGGCCGTAATAACCTCTTTCCTTTTAAGCCTGCTTTTCGGCCCGTGGATCATAGCCAAACTCCGCAGCTACAAGATCGGCCAGGTGCAGCGCACTGACGGCCCGCAGACCCACCTGGCCAAGCAGGGTACCACCACCATGGGCGGCCTGCTGATCTTCATGACGCTGGTGGTCTCCACCTGCCTCTGGGCCCGCATGGACAACCGGTTCATACTGCTGCTGCTGTTCACCGCCGTGGTGCTCGCCTTCGCCGGCTGGCTCGACGACTATACCAAGCTGGTAAAGAAAAACCCTAAAGGCGCCTCCTCGGCCTTCAAGTTTACGCTGCAGCTTTTCACCGCCCTGGTCGTCGTAGGTTACCTGGCGGCGAACCCGCCGAACGCCCAGTACGCCAGTTCGCTTTCCATCCCCTATGCCAAGGAGCTTTACCTCAATCTGGGCCTCCTTTACGCCGCCCTCGCCATGCTGGTTATAATCGGCTCCTCCAACGCCGTGAACCTCACCGACGGCCTGGACGGGCTGGCGGCCGGCTCTATCGTTTTCACCGCGCTTACTTTCGCCATACTGGCCTACTCCGCCGGCAATATCAAGGTAGCCTCTTACCTTAAAATAATTTACGTGGAAGGCGCGGGCGAGATGGCGGTCTTCCTGGCCGCTATGATAGGCTCCTGCCTGGGCTTCCTATGGTACAACGCCCACCCGGCGGAGGTCTTCATGGGCGACACCAGTTCCCTGTTCCTGGGCGGGACGATCGGCGTAGCGGCCATAGCGGTAAAACAGGAACTGCTGCTGCCTGTGGCGGGGGGGATCTTCCTGATGGAAACCCTTTCCGTGATCCTGCAGATGGGCTCTTTCAAACTGCGGAATAAAAAGCGGCTTTTCCTGATGGCCCCCATCCACCATCATTTCGAGCTTAAGGGCATCGCGGAATCCAAGATCACGGTCCGCTTCTGGATAGTCGGCATCATGCTGGCGCTGACGGCGCTAGCCTCGCTGAAGATACGGTGAGTGGTAAGTGGTAAGTAGTAAGCATCGGAATCTTAATCCTTATATGTTTAATCCTGATAATTTTAAAAGCAGAACAGGGCTCGTTATCGGC
>CAMTWW010000121.1:0-2174 GCA_947085555.1 uncultured Elusimicrobia bacterium
CTCTTTGCGGCCGGCTTCAGTCTGGGCCAGCAGGCGCTCTTTTTCCGCCTGCAGCTCCTGTTTAAGTTCACCTTCGGCGGCCTTGAAGGCGGTTTTGCCTGCGGCTTCCAGCTCCGCCTCTTTCTGCGCGTATTTCAGTTTCAATTCGTCCTCGAACTGCCCCAGTTTCCTGTGCAGGAGAGAGCGGTGCTGCTCAAATTCGGCTTTCAGTTTCTCTTTTTCCTCGTGGAGGGCGCATTCCTTCTCAAGGCCCCAAGCGTCCTCGCGCTCCAGCCATTCGGCCCTCAGCTGGCGCTTTACGGAGTCGACGCGGCTTTCCAGCGCTTTTTCTTTTACCGTGTAAGCCTCTTCCAGGCCGGCTCTCAGGCTTTCCAGCCGGCCGGCATGCGCGGCTTCCAGGGCCTGCCTGGCTTCGTCGGCCGCCGCCTGCTGGCGCACCATCCAGGCGTTCTGTTCCTCAAGCATGGCGGCGCGCAGGGCTTCCTCGCGTGCGCGCAGTTCGGCTTCGGTCTTTTCGCGGAAAGCCTTGAACTCCTCTTCCTTGCCGGCGGCCAGGGCCTTTTCCTTCTTCTTGAATTCGATTTCCAGGAGGGCGGCCTCTTTGCGCGCCTCTTCCTTCGCCTGCGCCCGCAGCTCCGCCGCCGCCTTTTCCCACTGCTCGCGGGCCTCGTCCATGGCCTTGTCGTAGCGGGCGCGGATCTCTTCCTCGCGCTTCTTCACCAGTTCCACCAGCTGGCTTTCCATTTCCAGGCGCAGGGTCACGTATTCCTGCTCCTTCTTTTCCACCGACTCCTTCATGCGCGCGCGCAGGGTTTCCAGTTCGCCCTGGCCGGCGTTCCTGTAGGCGGCCAGGGCCGACAGCTTCTCCTCTTCCGCGCGGGCGAGGCGCTCGGCGTAGTCTTTTTCCAGGGCGGCCTGCCTGGCGGCGAAGGAAGCCTGCCTTTCCGCTTCGCGGGCGGCGGCTGCGGCGCGGGCTTCTTCTTCCCTGGCCTGGGTTTCCGCGTAAAGCGAGGATTCCAGTTTACGGGCGGACTCTTCTAGGGCCTGGCGGCGGTCGGCCAGCTCCTTCTCGGCCCCGGCTTTCAGAGCCTCCAGCTTAATTAAGTGCTCGTCTTCCAATTCCATTTTGAATTTTTCGAGCTGGGCTTCCTTCTGCTCGTGCAGCCTGGAAAGCTCCCGGGCCCGCGCCTCGTAGCGCTCCCGCTGGGAGAGCTCCTCCTGTTCGGCGCGCACGCGCTGGGAAGCCAGCAGCTCGGCCTCGAGGCTCTCGTATTTTTCGCGCAGGGCGTTCTCCCTGGCGGCTAAATTGTCCTGGTGCTTCGTGAGCAGGGTGCTGAGCTCCGCCTCTTTCAGCTCGGCGGTCTTGCGGTGCTCGTCTATGAGGTTGAGCTTGATGCGGCCTATCTCGGCTTCCCGCGCGGCCAGCTCGCCCTTGAGCGCCTGGATCTCTTTTTCGAGCTGGATGCGCGAGGTGCGCCAGTTGACGGCTTCCTCGTTGAGGATCTGTTCGCGCAGCTTGGATTTCAGGTCCGCCTCCATGGCGGTCTGGGTCTTCCAGTTCTCTTCCCAGGTCTTGATGGTGCCCTGCCACTTCTTGAGGATCTCGGTTTTCTGCTCCACCTGCTCGGTGAGCGAGCGGTTTATGCCGGTCTTGTTGCGGTTGTCGTCGCGCAGGCGGCCTAGCTCTTCCTGCTGGCCGTGGATCTTTTCCACGGCCCAGCGGAGCGCGAGCTTCGCGGTTTCCACGTCCGTGATCGCGGACGGGTCTAGTTTAGGTTCCTGCTCCATTTAAATCCTCCGGCCAAACCGCCTGGCCGCCCTGATGGCATAGCCCTGATGGCGGCACTAGCATAGCTTCGAAAACGAAAAATATTTTTAAGGAATATGAAAATTCCTTTTAAATATCCAAGGAAATTATACAAAAGGCTTGTTTAGAAAATATTAAATTCTTGTTGCCGGCTTTCACGCGCTACAAATAAGTACGGCCCCCCCGGAACCGGGGAGGCCTTGCCGAAACAAAGAAAGCCGCTTAGTTAGCTTAAAGGGCCTATACGGACGGGCGTATCGCTTTGCCGCTCTTTATGCAGATGGTGCAGACGTAGACGGACTGGGTCTTGCCGTCCAGCGCCACTTTCTGTTTCTGAAGGTTGGGCTTGAAAAGCCGTTTGGTAGCC
>CAMTWW010000122.1:0-4828 GCA_947085555.1 uncultured Elusimicrobia bacterium
AAAACCTATAAATAAAAGGTATAGGTAAAAGGGGTCAGGTCTTTACTTTTGACCTCTGGAGGTCAAAAGTAAAGACCTGACCCCTTTGACTGTTTATTTATTCGCGAGGCTGTTCTTTACGGCTTCCATCAGGTCGTCGGTGTTGAAAGGTTTGGTGAGGAAGGCGGCTACCTGGGAGAAGCGCTGGAACATGGTGCGGGAGGGTTCGAGCGCCGAGAGGACTACGATGGGAAGCTTGCTCAGCTCTTCGTCCTCGGAGATCTGGGTGGCCAGCGAGTAGCCGTCTATGCCCGGCAGCATCACGTCCAGCACAAGCAGCTCCGGCTTATAGGACTTAAGCAGGTCCATCACTTCGCGGCCATTGTCGCACACTTTTACCGTGTGGCCGAGCGACTCGAGCGTGTACTGGACCAGGCTTGAAATTTCAGGATCGTCATCAACTACAAGAATTTTGTTACCCATAGGTATAAATCTAACACATTAAGCTGCTATTTGTAAAGCAGGAATTTAGCAGCGCCGGCCTTGAAATCCGCGTTGTTTTTCTCAAAAGCCGCTATTATTTCCGCGGGCTTCGCGCCGGCCTCCAGCATAGTGTAAAGGTCCGAGGAGCCGGTCATCTTCCGGATCTCCACCGGCTTAAGTTCGAAATCAGCGCGGTTGTATTTCCTGAGCAGGTAAACCGCGTGGGTGAAAATATCCAGCGCCCTGACCGCGGACTTGTCCGTGATTTCGATGTTTATGCCTTCACAGGCCTTGCCCTCGAAGACGTCTTTTGAGGGGGTAAGCTTCATAGCGGAGAATTTAACGCCTTTCAGCCCGGCCTTTGAAAGCCCCCTGGCTATTTTCCCGGCTTTCATCCAGGGCGCCCCGAACCAGAGGAAAGGCCTGTCGGTGCCCCGGCCCACCGAAACATTGGAAGCCTCAAAGCAGCCAATGCCCGGATAAAGAACCTCCGCGTTCACATTCCTTATATTAGGCGAGGGATTGGTCCAGACTACCCCGGTCTGGTCGAAGAACAGGTCCCGGGTCCAATTCTCCATGGCGACCACGGACAGGTTGAGGTTCAGATTCAGGTTGGCTTTATGGAAAATGGCCATCTCCCCGGCCGTGAAGCCGTGGCGCGCCGGCACCGGGAAATAAGCCGTAAAAAAACTGATGCCGGGTTCGAGCACCGGGCCTTCAACAAGTCCGCCGATAGGGTTGGGCCGGTCCAGCACCATGAAAGGCAGGCCCGCTTTCGCGGCCTCTTCCATGGCATAGCCCATGGTGGTGAGATAGGTGTAAAAGCGCGCGCCTATGTCCTGTATGTCGAAGACCAGTATATCCAGGTCTTTCAGCATTTCGGGCGTGGGCCGCTGTTTGTTCCTGCCGTAAAGGCTGTAGACAGGTGCCCCTGTAACCGGGTCGGAAGAGTTGGGTATATAAACCCCGCCTTCCTCCGTACCGCGAAAGCCGTGCTCGGGGGAGAAGATCGCGGCCAGCTTGAAGTTCCCGGCTTTATAAAAAGCGTCCACGGCATTAACGCCGTTCTGGTCCACGGAGGAGTGATTAGTAATGAGGCCGACGCGCTTGCCTTCCAGCTGCCTGAAGCCGTCCCTTTCCAGCACGTCCAGCCCGGTCAGCGTCAACCCGGCCGCATTGGCCGGAGAGAAAAGCGAACAGAAGGTGAAAAATAAAAAGCAGCCTTTTATCATAAAGCCTTCTTCTCTTTGAGTACCAGCAGATGCAGTGTACCCGGGTCCCAGAGCTTGAAAGCGAAGGTGCGGGCTTTCTTGCCGTTGCCGGCGAAGAAGTCCACCCGGCCGGGGCTTTTTATGGCGCCACCGGTGTCCTGGCAGAAAACAAAGCGGCTGTCCTGCCTGCGCCCGAGCAATTTCCCTTCCGCGTCCACGTCCGGCATGGTCGTGCGCATAAAGGCTATGGTGCCCATGGGCACAAGGGCATTGTCCACGGCTATGGAGCGCCAGCCGGTCAGCGGCAGGCCGTAGGTCCCGACCGGGCCCTCCTCCGGGTCCCCGTCGAATTTCAGTTTAAAGAAAGTATAGCGGCGGTTGGCGCTCATTATTCCGCGTTCTTTCTCGGGATGGTTCAGCAAGTACTGCTTGCCTTTTTCATGGCTGATGCCTTCGCGTGTCATCGCTCCAGCTTCTACCAGGGCGCTCAGCCAGCCCTTAAACTTCAGGCTGTTGGTGGATGCGAAACCCGCCTTTATCAGCCGCCCGTCGGTCAGCGCCAGGCGGCCGGAGCCCTCTATATGCAGGTCCATGATGTCGGCCCTGTCCTTGAACCAGGCCAGTTCCAGGCCTTTGCCCTCCAAAGCGCCTTCGAAGTCTATCTTCTCCCGGTCGAGGTAGGGTACCAACGCGCCGTTCATTAAGCGGCCGGTCAGCTTTTCGCCCTTGAACTTCTCGTTGAAATCCACGAGGTTAATCGTGATAAGGTCTTCCGGCTTTGCGTATATCGGATATTTATATTCCTTTGTTTTTGTAAGGTTGGCCTCCAGCGTGGGCTCATAATAGGAGCTGAAAACCACGGTGCCTGTGGAATCACGCCCGGACATCTGGTAAATATCGAATCTTTCCTTCACCAGGCGGTCGAGGTCCTGCGCGGTGGGGGAGGAGGCCAGTATCTTTATAAATTCCTCGTTGGAGTCAGCCAGTTCTTTAGAGGTTATTTTGCGGGCGCCGAAGGTATAGGGCGGGACGCCGTCCTTAAGGCCCTGGAAATAAGCGCGGTTAAGCAGGGCGGCTTTCAAAAGGGGCTTCAGGTCGTCGCTGTCCTCGAAGACAGGGAGGGTTTCCGGCGCGGCCAGGAACATCGGGACAGCTTCCGGGGCCTTGGTGGAGATCGCTATAGGCGGGATTACCGGGCAGGGGGGGCAGGCCCTGGTAGGCTCGGTCCTCATCGGGGCGGTGGCGCAGCCGGCCAGCGTGAACGCGAATGTAATTAAAGTTAACTTCTTCATGAGGTATCTCCCGTGACTGAAACAGGCCTGCTCCCGGTATTCCTCCCCGTAGCCGCCAGGGCGGGGCGGCCGCGGCCCTACCCGGAGAGTGACCTCTATCACATTTGACCGCAGTTACATAGGCGGCTTTTTCATAGGGAAAAGGCCCCGCCCAGTTTTCAATTATCCCAAAAAAACCGTCTTGACACAAGGGGGATTTTCTAATAGACTCTCACTATGAGGACATATATTCTTTCATTACTGCTTTTTACGGCCCTGCCGGGCCTGCTCCTGGCCGGGGAAGCTAAAATTCTCTCCATGAGTGGCGAGGTGGAAGTCCGCCCCACGCGGGAGGGCGCCTGGATACCCGCCAAAGAAAGCATGGAAATAGCCGAAGGCGGGGCGGTCCGCACCGGAGAAAAGGGCGGCGCCGTGTTGCTGCTGCCGAACAAGACCAAGGTCTGGTTCAGGAAATCCACCACCCTGGAGATAGAACAACGCCAGACGCTGGCTTCGCGCCTGATGCTGGTATTCGGCAAAATAAAGGTGCGCGTGCCGCATTTGCTGCGGAAAGAAAAATTCGAGGTGCGCACGCCGTCCGCCGTCTGCGCGGTGCGCGGCACCGAGTTTACCATGGGCTCCGCCGAAGACGGGAAAATGGACCTGCAGGTGCTCTTCGGCGAGGTGAAGCTTAAATTCACGGTGCCCCCGCAGAAGGGCAGCGCCGAGTTCAATATACCGCAGGGCCAGGGCATCAGTAGTTCCGAAGGCGGCAAGGCCGTCACGCCGGTCCTGCTTACCGCTAAGTCGGAGCGGGACGCCCTGGAAAACTGGAACCCGGGCCTGAAGCCGGACGAGCGCCTGAAAGGGCTGAAGCAGAAAGAAACCGACAGGGCGCAGATCAAGGATTTCGCCCGCGCCGCCAATAACGCCGAAAACTCCGTAAAAGGCTTCCTCAACGTCGTCAAGGAATCCGATCTGGAAGCCGGCCGCACGATGAGGGATGTCCACGGCAATACGGTGCGCGTGGACCAGCGCATGGTGCGCCCGGACGCCGACGAGATACAGTTCTTCAACCTGGTCAAGCGGCCCGCTTACAGCAATAGCGACGCCGCCTCCCTTGCCAGGGGCGGGTTCGATTACAGGGGCGCGCAGGGTATTCCCAACCGCCTCGACTATATGCAGATGACCATGAACTTCAGCAGGAACCTGCCCCAGCGCATAGAGGAATGGCCCGCTTTCTTTAACAACAACGATATCAACGCCGACTGGTCTTCTTTTGTGATGGCAAATAAGACCAAGGCCAATGAGATATTCTTCATTGCCCAGGATTACAAATATGAAGCTGACAGGGATGAGCTAGTTAACAATCCGGGTGTGCTCGGTATTGCCACTACTAAAGAAGACGCTTGGGATAGGAACGTGCTGTTAACGGGGGTGCTTGTGGATGACGCAGACGGCAGTGCCGTGCACAAGTTAAACCAAATCTCCTCGTTGAATATACGGAATTACGCCGCAGGTTCTGATGGGGATATAGAGTTTATTAAATCAGATGGCGTGACCTGGAAGAACCTGCCTACAACACAGGTGACATGGGCCATAAAGACGCCTAATGCAGTGGCCTATGAGGCAAAGGAAATTGGGGACAGTGTAAATCTCTGGCAATACCAGGCGGACATGTACGGCATTGGAAATCCAGTTACTAATTCTTATTCTGATTATGTCTGGTTAGCCAAGGAGAATTACGTTATCAATAACAGCGGCGGCATACATAGAGTAGAGGACTTTACTAACACTTCCTCAGACCCTTTCTCCATCCTCAAGAACACCGGCCTGCAGACTGTCATGTATATAAAACAGTCTCAAGACAATAATCCGGGCGCG
>CAMTWW010000123.1:0-3363 GCA_947085555.1 uncultured Elusimicrobia bacterium
ATAGAGAAGAAGTACGGGAAGTCCTGCTTTGTGCGCAGGGACTTAAAGATGGAAAAAGCCATCCCCAATAAGCATTCTTTTGCTGTAAAGATAAAGAAGAAGCTGCCCAAGCTGCTGCTGGGGCACAAGATCACCGAAACCAACACCATAGACGGGCTTAAGATAGTATTGGCCAACGACTGGTGGGTGCTGATGCGGCCGTCCGGCACGGAGCCGCTGCTGCGCACCTATGCGGAGACCGACAGCCAGGAGAACACGAAGAAGCTGCTGGACCTGGCCTTAAAGCTGGTGGCCGCCTAATGCGCATAGCGCCTGATACGGCACCAATGCAAGTTTTGTATAATTTGGGGATAAATTCAGGAGGAGAAAGAACATGAACTTCAAAGGCAAGAGGTATGTCAGCTCGGAATCGGTGACAGAGGGGCATCCGGACAAAGTTTGCGACCAGATCTCGGACGCGGTCCTTGACGAAATAATGAAGACGGACCCCGCCGGCCGCGTCGCCTGCGAGACCTTCATCACCCGCGGCATGGTAGTGGTCGGCGGCGAAATTACCACCAAGACCTACGTGGACGTGGACACCCTGGCCCGCCAGGTGATCAAGGACATCGGCTACACCCATTCCAAGTACGGTTTCAACTACGAGACCTGCGCCGTCATCAACGTGATAGGCCGCCAGTCCCCGGACATCGCCCAGGGCGTGGACACCGGCGGCGCCGGCGACCAGGGCCTGATGGTGGGCTACGCTTCCGACGAGACCCCGGAGCTTATGCCCCTGCCCCTGCAACTGGCCCAGCGCCTCTCCATGCGCCTCGCCGAAGTCCGCAAGAAGAATATCCTCCCCTACCTCGGCCCTGACGGCAAGACCCAGGTGACCGTGGAATACCACGACGGCAAACCGGTCCGCATCGAGACCATCGTGGTCTCCTCGCAGCACACCGAGGAGATTCTGGACAAGAGCGGCCGCCAGATAACCGAGAAGTCCCGCAAAGAGATCATTGACACCGTTATCACCCCTGTCGTGGACAAGAAGATGATGGACAAGAACACCAACATCTACATCAACCCCACCGGCAAGTTCGTGGTCGGCGGCCCGCAGTCCGACACCGGCGTTACCGGCCGCAAGATCATCGTGGACACCTACGGCGGCGTGGCCCCGCACGGCGGCGGCGCTTTCTCCGGCAAGGACTCCACCAAGGTGGACCGCTCCGCGGCCTACATGGCCCGCTATATCGCCAAGAATATCGTGGCGGCCAAACTTGCCCGCGAAGTGACCGTCCAGCTCGCTTACGCCATCGGCGTGGCCGAGCCCGTCGGCCTCTACGTGGACACCCACGGCACCGGCGTGATAGCCGACGAGAAGCTCTCCAAAATAGTGCGCGACAGCTTTGACCTGACGCCCCGCGGCATCATAAAGACGCTCAACCTGCGCGCCCCGATCTTCCGCAAGACGGCCTCCTACGGCCACTTCGGCAGGGCCGGCTTCGCGTGGGAAAAGACCAACGCCGTGGAAATGCTTAAGAAGAAGGCCGCCGGCGCGCCCAAGAGCGAGTGCGCCTGCTGCTCTTAAGCCGGACGGGAAAGCGCGCCGGCGGCGATCGGGGGGGTGCCGCGGCGCGGCAGTCCTAAAGGGGGAAAAATGAGAATATTACTGGTTGAAGATAACGCGCTTACAAGATATACGATCAAATCCCTGCTGGATAAACTGGGCCACGAGGTGGTGGCCGAGGCCGAAGACGGCCCCAGCGCGGTAAAGTTTTTAAGCGAGCTGAAGCCGGACGCGGTTTTCCTGGACCTGATACTGCCGGGCAGGTCCGGGGTGGAAATACTGGGCGACCTGCGGGCGGTAAACCCCGCGGTGCGGGTCGTGATCGTGACCGCCGTGGAGCAGGACGAGATAGACCGCCGCCTGTCGGACAAAGGCGTGAGCGCCATCCTGCGCAAACCGTTCTCTTTCGACGATTTCAAAACGCTGATGAAAGAACTGACCTTACCCTAGATGGACCCCAAAGCCGGAAAAGCCCTGGAGCGGATAGTGGCGGCAAGCCTTGAAAAATGCTTGTCCAGGCTGTCGCGCGTCTCGGCCGGTAAATGGAACGTGGGGGCTGTGCGGATTTCCTGCGGCAGCATGGAGGAGGCCGTTAAAGAGCACTCCTCCGGGCCCGGCGGCGCCGGGGCCGCCGTTTACTTCGAGGTGCGCGGCGAATATCCGTTCACTTCCATGGTGGTCTTCCGGCCGGACGATATCGAGACCCTCTCCCGCGGCTTCCTTGGTTTTTCCTTTTCAAAGCTCACAAACCTGAACCAAGCGCAGGAGCTGCTCCTGTCCGAACTCGGCAATATCCTGCTGAACGCGCTCATCAGCTCGCTTTCCAACACCCTCAGGAGAAGTTTCCTGCCCTCCGCCCCGAAGTGCGTCCAGGGCGAAACGCCTTTCCTCCTGGAGGCGTTGTGGACTTCCCTGGGCCGGTCCGGGCGGTACAGCCTGGTCACCGTAATGCTGGACCTCAAGTGCGACGACAAGGTCACCCGCAGCGAAGTCCTGGTCATCATACCGGAGAACATGGAGGCGGCCCTCGGGGCCGTTCTGGAAAAACAATGAGCCCGCGCTTTATTCCGCGCCCGCTGCTCTGCGCTCTTTTTATCTGCGCCGCTTCCGCGGCCCCGTCTTTTTCCCAGGTCGCGATCGTCAAGGTCGGCTGGGAAATTTCAAAGCTGACCGGCAAGACCCGCTCCCCGTTCGCGCCGGTCACGGAGCTGCGCGCCGCCCCGGAGCTTAAATTTGCGGACCACCTGCGCGCTATCGTGACGCTGCGCAACTCCACGGCGAAGCCCGTGGAGGGGCTGGTGCTGCGCTACGCGCTGAGCCTCCGCCTCCAGAAAAAAGGCGGCGCGCCGGAGAAGGCTTTCTGGGGCGTGCCTTTCTATGTGGAGGAAGTGCGCGTCTCTAAAGTGAACCCGTCCTCCGAAAGGCAGGCCAGGGTCATACGCTTTGAGCTGCAGACCCAGCTCAACAAGCTCAGGAACAGCGGCTTCGAGCCGTCGGCCCTCAGGATGGACGTCATGCTCGGCCCCCGCCACGGCGACGACCCCTCGCAGATAATCCGCGAGTCCATCATAGAAATACATAAACCGTAAACACCGGAGTACCGCATGCTTGACATCAATCTCATCAGGACGGACGCTGAAAAAGTAAGGCGCGCCCTGCTAAAAAGGCTCGACTCCGTGGACCTGGAGCCGGTGCTCTCGCTCGACCGCAAAAGGCGTGAGCTCATTGTGGAAGCCGACGGCCTTAGGATGAAGAAGAATGCCGCCTCGGCCGGAGTGAAAAGGCTCGACGCGGCCGCGCAGCAGGTCGTCTTC
>CAMTWW010000124.1:0-7049 GCA_947085555.1 uncultured Elusimicrobia bacterium
CATGGCATAGGTGATCTGCTTGATGCTCTTGACCGAAGAGATGTTTTTCTTGATGTCGCGTAAAGAAGCCATAAATAAAATCCAGTCGAGGGTCGGGGGTCAGGGGTCGAGGATCATCGGGTTGGAGAGTTCTTGTTACGTGACACCCGACTCTCGACTCTTAAAATTTTCCCATCTTCTCCATTATCTTCACGTAATCGGCTATGCCGTCGGAGAGGCTCCATTCGGGCCGGTAGTTCAGGTGGGCCCTGGCCTGGCGCAGGTCTGCCTGGGTCCTGTTCTGGTAGAAAGAGTAGGGGTTGTCGAAGTAGTCCGCCGCCAGGTCCAGCTTCAGGGCCTTGTTGAGGGCCTCCACCACTTCGTTGAAATTGCCGGGCTTGCCGCTGCCCAGATTGCAGACGCAGGATTTTTCCGCGTCCAGGGCGTTCAGATTGCCGCGCACGATGTCCTTGACGTAGACGAAATCGCGCACCTGCTCGCCGAACTTGAAGATGCGGGGGCGCTTGCCGGCCTTCAACTGGTTGTAAAGGTGGAACATCATGCTGGCGGGGTTCCCCTTGTAATACTCGCGGGGGCCGTAGACGTTGAAGTAGCGCAGCCCCACCAGGGTCAGCTCCTTGTGCCCGGCGGAGAACTCGCGCGCGACATTATCCATGATGGCTTTGGAAAAACCGTAGATGTTCTCGGGGGCGGGGACCTGGTCTTCCTTCATCGGGGTGGGGCCGTTGCCGTAAACCGCGGCTGAGGAGGCGTAGACCACCCGCTTCACTCCGGACTTGAGAGCGTAAGCCAGCACGCTGCGGAAACCGTCCACGTTCGTTTCCATCATCCTGCGCTGGTCGTGCAGGGTGGTGTCGGTGATGGCCGCCTCGTGGAAGATGGCGTCCACGGGGCCGACTTTGTCGAACCAGTCCGCAGACTGGATGTCGCCGGCGACGACATCGCCGCTGAAACCCGCCAGGTTCCTGTAATTGCCGGAGGAAAAATTATCCAGCACCGTCACCCGCGCCTTCCGCTCTATCTCGAGCGCGAAAGCCAGGTTGGAGCCTATAAAGCCCGCCCCGCCGGTGACCAGGTATCTTTTCATCGTCTTCAGCCCAGCTTCTTCTTATAATCCGTGACCGCGTCGGCCAGGCGCTTCTCCAGGTCCGCGTCCAACTGCTTCTTGCCGCTGATATCGGCCAGCAGGTTGGCGTAGGAAACCCGCATGAACTTTATCAGGCCGGCTTCAAAAGCGCGCACGTTCTCAAGAACGACGTCGTCGAGGTGGCCGCGGGTGCCGGCGAACAGGACCACCACCTGCTCCTGCACGGGCAGCGGGGCGTACTGGTCCTGCTTGAGCAGTTCCACCATCCGCTGGCCGCGTTTCAACATGTCCATGCTGGCCTTGTCCAGGTCCGAGCCGAACTGCGCGAAAGCGGCCAGCTCGTTATACTGCGCCAGGTCCAGGCGCAGCTTGCCGGCCACCTGGCGCATGGCCTTGATCTGGGCCGAGCCGCCCACGCGCGAGACCGAGATGCCGACGTTAACGGCGGGTTTTATGCCGGAGTGGAACAGGCTGGACTCTAGGTAGATCTGGCCGTCGGTGATGGAGATGACGTTGGTAGGGATATAGGCCGTGACGTCGCTGGCCTGGGTCTCGATGATCGGCAGGGCCGTCAGCGAGCCGCCGCCGTTCTTGTCGTTCAGCTTGCAGGCGCGCTCCAGCAGGCGGGAGTGGAGATAGAACACGTCGCCGGGGTAGGCTTCGCGGCCGGGCGGGCGGCGGAGCAGCAGCGACATCTGGCGGTAGGACTGGGCGTGCTTGGATAGGTCGTCGTAGATGACCAGCGCGTGCCTACCCTGCCACATGAATTCCTCGCCGATGGTGCAGCCGGTGTAGGGAGCGAGGTAGAGCATGGAGGCGGCCTGGGAGGCCGAGGCGGAAACGATGATGGAGAACTCCATCGCGCCGTTGTCCTCCAGGATCCTGGCGACGCGGGCCACGGTGGACTCTTTCTGGCCGATGGCCACGTAAATGCAGATGGGGCGGCTCTCTTTCGGCTCGTTCTTCTGGTTAATGATGGCGTCGAGCGCGACGGCGGTCTTGCCGGTCTGGCGGTCGCCGATGATGAGCTCGCGCTGGCCGCGGCCTATCGGGATCATGGCGTCTATAGCCTTTAGGCCGGTCTGCAGCGGCTCTTTCACGGGGGCGCGCTCCACCACGCCGGGGGCGATGACTTCCACGGGGCGCTTCTTCCCGGCGTTCAGCGGGCCTTTGCCGTCTATCGGGTTGCCCAGCGCGTCCACCACGCGGCCTATCAGCTCGGGGCCGACCGGGACTTCCATCACGCGGCCGGTGCGCTTCACGCGGTCGCCTTCCTTAATAAGGGTGTCGGAGCCCAGCACTACGGCGCCGACGTTCTCGCGCTCGATATTCAGCACCATGCCGGACACGCCGCCCTCGAACTCTATCAGCTCGCCAACCACGGCGCTGCTCAGGCCGTAAACACGGGCGATGCCGTCGCCCACCTGGAGCACATGCCCGGTCTCGGACAGCTGGGCCTCGGGGATGAATTTCTCGATCCGCCCTTTGATGATTTCAGTGATTTCTTCCGGTCGTATCATAAGATCCTTATGGTGTTTACTTGCTCAACCCGGCGCGCAGGGCGTCCAGCCTGCCGCGCACCGTGGCGTCTATTAAAGTGTCGCCTACCTTGATCTCGAAGCCGCCCAGGACGCGCTCTTCCGTCACGTTGTTCAGGACTATCTTCCTGCCCCCGGGTCCGGACAGCAGCGCCGTCATCCGCTTAAGCTCGCCGTCCGAAAGGGGGAAGCGGCTGGAAACTTCGGCGCGGACCACGCCGCAGAACCTGTCGAAAATAGCGAGGCAGTCCCTGGCTATCTCCTCGAAAAGATTGAAGCGTCTCTGCCGGACCAGGAGGCCGGCGAAGTCGGCAGCGGGGCCGCCGGCCGGCCCGAGTATCTTCGCCAGGGCCTCCAGCTTGACGCCGCCGTTCACCGCTGGATGGGTCAGTATTTTCAGGTGGGGGGTCGCGGCGCCGGAAACCTGCCGCAGCCCTTCCAGCCTGGCCAGGGCCGAGGCCTCCAGGGCCGCGGTATGCGCTTTCCCGTCCAGGGCCATATAGGCCCTGGCGTAGCGCTTGGCTAGTATTTTGGCGCTGGAATCCATTAATTCTCCAATCTAAGATCGGGTCTTTCCTTCTCGATCTCGGCCAGGTACCGGGCGGAGAGGACGGTATTTTCCCTGTGGTCCAGCTTCTGCACCAGTATCCTCTCGGCGGCCATGACGGAAAGCTCGGCCACCCTGGTCCTGAGCTCGCGGGCGGCCTCTATCTTCTGGGCCTCTATTTCACGCCGGGAGGACTCAACAATCAGCGCGGCGCTTTTGCGGGCCTCTTCTATAAGGAGGTCTTTCTCTTTTTCGGCCGAGACCCGGGCCTCGTCCATGCGGCGTCCTATCTCGGCTTTCAGGTCCTTGAGCTGGGCGTCGAGCTCGGCTTTTATCTTCTCGGCTTCGGCGCGGGCCGTCTCGGCGGTGTGGCGGTCGTACTTCAGGGCGCGCTCGCGCTCATTGACCGAGTCCAGCAGCGGCTTCCAGGCCGTGCGCGATAGCAGCAGCACCAGGAGGCCGAAACAGAGTATCGTCCAGAACATCAGGCCGAATTCCGGCCTAATCAATGCTTCCATATTAAACTCCCTGAAGGCTAAAGGCTGTTGGTTTTCTCCTACAGGCTAACTGCCTACAGCTTTTACTTACGCGCTTCTATCTGCGCGGCAGCGGGGCCGGCTTCGGACTTGGGCATCGCGAAGTTCATCACGGCCAGCAGACAGATGACCAGGCCGAAGAAGGCGAGACCTTCTATGAGGGCGGCGGCGATGATCATGGTGGTGCGCAGCGCGGGGCCGGCTTCGGGCTGGCGGGCGGTGCCGTCAAGGGCGGCGGCGGCCAGCTTGCCGATGCCGAGGGCGGCGCCGATCAGCACCAGGCCGGCGCCTAAACCGGCGCCGATATAACCGAGTCCGAGGAATGTCATGTCGTTCATTATGTTGCTACCTCCGTTAAAATATCAAACCAAAAATCAGCCTCTACCCTGTACCCTAACCCCATATACCCTGCTTTTAGTGCGGGTGCATCGCCGCGCCGGTGAAGATCGCGGTCAGGAACACGAAAACATAGGCCTGCAGGAAGGCCACGAACAGCTCCAGCAGCAGGGTGAACAGCACCAGGCCGACGGAGATGGGGGCCACGCCGAAACCGACTATCGCGCTGAGCGAGCCGAAGATGAAAATGAAGCTGATAAAGGCCAGGATGACGATATGGCCGGCTATCATATTGGCGAAAAGACGGATGGCCAGGGCGAAGGTCTTGGTGAGCAGGCCGATCAGTTCTATGGGGAAAAGCAGGGGATAAAGCCAGCCCGGCACGCCTTTCGGCACTATATGGCTGAAGTAGCCTATGACGCCCTGCTCCCGGATGCCGGCGAAATTAACCAGGGCGAACGTAGTGAGGGCGAGCCCGGCGGTGACCGCCAGGTTGCCGGTGGCCGTGGCGCCGAAAGGCACCAGGCCTATCAGGTTCAGGGTCAGGATAAAAAAGAACAACGTGGAGAAATAGCCCATATACCCGTCGCTCTTATGACCGAGGTTCGGGCGCACCACCTCGTCGCGCAGGAAAAGGACGATGATCTCTAAGATGGAACGAAAAGGGGCCAGCGCTTTGGAGCGGCTGCGGATCAGGAGGGGCAGGAACACCAGCAGGATGAAGGACGCTATGCCCATCATCAGCAAATGTTTCGAGATCGGAAGGCGGAGGGGCCCCAGGTTTACCCAGGACCAGATATGGTCCACGATGTGGTGCTCAAGAATTTCTTTTAATCCCATTATGTTTCAGCGGAAACGCCTCAAAAGCCATCTGGACCAGGATAAAGGAAACCGCAAACGAGATAATAAGTATAACTTTTTGCCGGCGGAGCATGCAAATTCCGGCCAGGAGAAGCGCAAAACGGATAAAAAAGCCCGACGTGAAAACCAGGTAGAAGATCTTGTCGGAGGAGTTGAGGACTTTTTTCAGGGCGAGCCGCGAGCCCCAGCCGCTCAAAGCGCCGAGGCCGGCGCCGCAAAGGATAACCGCGGGGATGTCATTTATCAATTCCGCCCCCGTAAAGCTCGCGGACCACCAGGTAAAAACCGCCGGCCAGCCCGGCCGCCGCGCCGAGGAGCATCAGCCAGGGCGCCGAGCCCAGCTTTTTATCCAGCCAGTAGCCGCCCCAGAAGCCGGCCAGCACGGAGACGGCCAGCTCCAGCCCTATCTGGGCGTATTTCCGGTAATTCTCCTTGTCTTCCACAACTCTATTTTACATTTTAAAATGTTAGAATCACTATTATGTCTGACGGCCCGGGGAAAAAACTGCTTCTTGTTGATACCGACGAAGCCGCCGCGCGCGCCCTGACCTCCTTCCTGGAGGGCCACGGCTACAAAACCCGGACCGTGGCCGCTTACGACCAGGCCATGACGGCGGTGCAGAACTGGAAGCCGGACCTGGTCATACTCAACGTCCTCATACAAGCCTTCAATACGCTGGATTTCATCGCCGACCTCAGGAACAGCCCTTTTACCGCCGCGCAGAAGCTCATCATCTTCTCGCAGACGCCCGACACGGGCATAGTCACCGGCCCCTCCCCGAAAGTAGCCGGCTGCCTCACCAAGCCTGTGGATTTCGAAGCCCTCAAGGCCCTGCTGAACAAGGCCGCTCCTCCCGCAACAGGACGGCAGCAGACCGTTATAGTGGCCGACGACGATCCGGAATTCTCCGACCTGGTAAAGATGTTCCTGGAAGCCAATAATTACCGGCCGGTCATAGTGAACAATCCCGCCGCCGTCCTGGACGTGCTGCATACCGAAGAGCCGGACGCCCTGCTGCTCGACATCATGATGCCGGACAAGGACGGCTTCGCGATAATGCAGGAGATGCAGGATTCGGCCGACACCGCGAAGATACCGGTGATAGTGCTCAGCGCCCTGCGCCTGGAAAATTACCAGGAACGCGGCTTCCTCACCGGCCTGCCCGAGATAGTGTCGCGCGAGCTCCCCGGCGACCTGCTTTTAAAGCTTATAGAAGAACAGCTCTCCGCCGAAGCCGCGGCCGCGCAGCCGCAGAAGACGTCCCGCCCGCGTGTGCTGATCGCGGACGACCAGACCGAGCTCCTGCTGCTGATGAAGGAAATGGTGGAATTCGCGGGCTTCGAGGTAATTACCGCTAATGACGGGGCCGAAGCCATGGCCGCGGTTTTCGAGACCAACCCGGACATTATCGTGCTGGACAATAACATGCCCCGCAAGCTGGGCCTGGAGGTGGCGCAGGACCTCAAGAACAACCCGGTCTTCGCGCATATCCCTATAATCATAGTCACCGGCGCGGGCGAAAAGAGCACCAAGCTGAAGGGCCTCAGCATGGGCATAGACGATTACCTTATAAAGCCGGTGGACTCGGACGAGCTTATAGCCCGCATCCGCATGATCCTCAAGCGCAATAAGCAGGTGCTGGACACCAATCCGCTTTCAAAGCTGCCCGGCAACCCCTCCATACAGGCCCGGGTGGAGCGCGAGATACAGAAAGGCGGCGAATTCGCCGTGCTTTACCTGGACCTGGATAATTTCAAGGCCTATAACGACAATTACGGCTTCGAGGCCGGGGATCGCGTTATAAAGGCCACCGCCAACCTGCTGGTGAAGCTGACCATACAGAACGAGAACTCCCGGGATTTCATCGGCCATATCGGCGGGGACGATTTTATTGTGATAACCGCCTTCGATAAATCCGAAGAGCTGGCCAAGCGGATCACCAGCGCTTTCGACGGGATCTCCCCCTCCTTTTACGGGAAGGCCGACAGGGAGCGCGGCTGCATAACCTCCACCGACCGCCAGGGCAATATAAAGAAATTCGCCCTGCTTTCTATTTCCATAGGCATAGTGCACAACCATACCCGCCCGCTGCATTCCTTCGCGCAGGTCAGCAATATAGGCACCGAGCTGAAGAAAGCGGCCA
>CAMTWW010000125.1:0-1011 GCA_947085555.1 uncultured Elusimicrobia bacterium
CGAACCAGTGGCCGTAGAGAGGGAAGAGGGCGTCCGCGGCGTAGACGGGCGCTGAAACCTCAAGGACCGTCCGCTGGTTGAGCGCGGTTTTCGTCTGCACCCGGCCCCACGGGTCTATCAGCCCCGAGATGCCGTTATTGGCCGCCCGGAGGACGGTCCGCCGGTTCTCCACCGCCCTGAAGATATTGGCTATGAAATGCTGGTAGGGAGCGGCCGTATCCAGGTACCAGCCGTCATTGGTGATATTCACGAAAACGTCGGCGCCGGCGCGGGTATCGCCGGAAAAAAGATAGGGAAAGACGGATTCATAACAGATGGCGGAGCCTAGCCTGCTGCCCTGAAAATCAAGCAGCGCCTGCTTTGCGTCGCCGGGCTCGAATTCTCCCAGCGCGGCCACCGGCTGTATAAATCCGCCCAGGAAAGACCTGAGGGGGACATACTCTCCGAAAGGCACCAGCCGGCGCTTGTTATAGGAGGCGGTAATTTCCCCCTTCCCGTCCAGCAGGAAAGCCGAGACGTGCCGCCCTCCGCCTTTCGAGACCGAACCGACGAAACTGCCGGGAGCGGCACAGGACGAAACCGCCGCTTCAAGCCAGGCGCCGCAGTCCGGCTCGTCTATCCAGCAGGGCAGGGCGTTCTCCGGCCAGACCACCAGGTCGGCGCTCTTGATCCCGGAAAGCAGGTTCTCTATATTGGCCTTTATGCCGCCGGCCTCGGCCGCGTCCCATTTGGCATAAAGATCTATGGAAGGCTGTAGCAGGGCGGCCCTGAAGGATTTTATCGGGACGAGGGCTTCGGCCCGTTTAAGCTCCCGGCTGCCGAAAAACCAGAGGCCGGTAAACACCAAGAGGGCTGGGGTGAAGCGGAGCAGCTTTTTACAGGCCGGCGCTTCCAGCGCGAAGAGCGAGCCCAGCAGGGCCCCGCTGAAACATAAAGCGGCGCTTAAACCGTAAACCCCGGTTACGGAGCCTATCTGCAAAAGCGGCACATAGTTCCATTGAGTATAGCCCA
>CAMTWW010000126.1:0-7450 GCA_947085555.1 uncultured Elusimicrobia bacterium
CTATACCCTTGTACGCTTCCGGGGCGGGCACTACGGCGGCGCCTTTCCTTAAGGCGGCCATGAGCCCGCGCGCGGTGGCCATGGCAGGGGCATTCAGCGCCCTGGCCGACGATTCCGGCGCGGTCTTCGTGAACCCGGCCGGGCTGGCCCAGTTCGACAAGCGGGAGGCGGCGCTGGACTTCAGCACCTACCTGCAGGGCGCAAAGATGGGGAACCTCTCTTATGCCGGGATGGTCAATGACAACCGTTTCGGTTTCGGGGCCACCTTCCTGACGGTGGGGGGGATAGAAAGGCGGGGGTATACCGATTCGGTTGGAGCCGTTCCCGAACTCGGCAATTTCGACGCCAGCGACCTGGCCATAACCATGGCCTATGCCAAAAAGGATTTCTCTCCCGGCCTGGTGCCGCGGCTGGACGGCGGCTTCGCGGTTAAATTCATCCGCTCGGCGATAGACACCAAGACCGCCTTCGCCGTGGCGGTGGACGCCGGCGCCATCTACCGCGCCACGGAAAAGATAAATATATCCCTGGCCGTTCAGAACCTGGGCACCAAAATGAAGTTCGTGGACGAATCCGACCCCCTTCCGCTCAACCTGCGCGCCGGCGCCCTTTACAAGGCCTCGGAGAAGCTTAAAGTGGCGGTTGAAATAAACCAGTATCTGCAGGATGAGAAATTCTACCCGTCGCTGGGCGCCGAGTACTGGTTCCGCGACGCCCTCGCCCTGCGCGGCGGCTATAAATTCGGCTATGACACCGCGAACCTCGGGTCCGAGGTGGGCCTCAGCCTAGGCTTCGGTATAAAGGTGCAGGGCCTCGGCGTAGACTACGCCTTCCTGCCTTTCGGCGACTTGGGCAGCATCCACCGCTTCGGCGTCTGGGTGCAGTTCTGATAACCTGAAAGAGGAGGCATTATGGGGCTGGTAAATGCAAAGATAGTTTTAAGTAATCCCCGTGAGAAAAAATTGAAAGGACTGGAAGAGATTGCGCTTGTTGATTCAGGCGCGGTCCACCTCTGTATTCCGGAGCATGTAAAGATTCAACTGAAATTGGAAGAAATAGATAAAAAAGAAGTTACACTTGCGGATGGGAGCAGGAAACTTGTCCCATACGTCGGTCCGGTAGAAATAAGATATAAAAACCGCGTTGGGTTTGCCGGCGCTCTGGTTATGGGAGATCAGGTTTTACTTGGGGCGATTCCTATGGAGGATATGGATCTTGTAATCATTCCCGGCAAGCGAATTCTGGATGTGAACCCTGAGAGCCCGAATATAGCCAGTTCAATTGTAAAATAAAAAGCCGCGAATCCGCAGATTTCGCAGATGTACGCAGATTTTGAAATAATAATTCGGGGTGGTTAATCTGTGTAATCTGCGTAATCTGCGGATATCTTGACCTGAGCAGTTACGTCCTTTCAGTGTTAACTTTGTGGTCTTTGTGGTTAATTTGTTGGTAAAGTCCGGGATTATATCCCTCATTAAAATTTTATAAAGTCCTCATCAGGCCAGTCGCCTGGGGTCCCTTCCACGGAAACAAGGCGCTGGTCCTCGTGGGAGGCGGCGCTCATCTTCTTGAAAGATTCTTTAAGCTCGGTGAGGGAAATGTCGTATTTTTTTACCTTCAGCAGCACGAGATAGCTGATGGCGCCGGTGACCGCCGAGACGGGCGCTACATATAGCCAGGCGTTGGCCCCCAGTTGGAAGATAAGAACGGCGCAAAGGAAGATCCAGAAAGAAATAGAGAAACTGGCCCCGGAAAGCACGTAGGCCACTATTATATTGTATTCCTCTGTCTTTGAAAGCGAAATGATGATGGCCAGCAGCGCTATGTTTATCAGAGTAAGGTAGAGCGCCCGCGTGACCCAGTTCTTCCACCGGTATTTCGAGAACATCACTGTGCCGTAGATGGGATGGTTGACCATTACCGCATCTTCAAAGGTGGTTTCAGCCGCGAACTGCTGGATCTTGGGCGACTCTTTCCCGGCCGCTTCAGGGTCGTAATCAAAGGACTGCTCCTCCGCCTTGCTGCCGAGCTGGGCCGCCGCCGGGGAGGGGGAGAAAGCGGCCGCCAGCGCCAGCAGAATGAAAAGGCCGGCCGCCCAGCCGCCCAGCCGTCCAGCTATCCAGCCGTCCAGCCTTTTATTCGTCTTCATCTTCCCCCAGCTTCGGTACGGAGGGCCTTGAATCATCGTCCAGCCGGTAATACCGCGTGGCGCCGGCCCGCAGTTTCGCCGGCGTGTACTGCACCTCTCTGAGTTTGTTCTGCCGGAGCTTGGTGGGTTCCGTCTTCCTTATCTGGATATTCTGGCGCACGGTTATGCGGTCCGTGAAATGCCAATAGGACGAGACAAAGCCGCCGACGCTGCAGGCGATTATGATGCCGGTCAGAAGGTAGTTCTCCCGGTCCTTGCGTATCCAGAACCTTCTTATATTCACTTAAGCTCCTCAAGTATAGCGGTCAACCTCGAGACCTTGCCGGACAGCTCCTCGGAGCGGGCCTTTATCTTGTCTATCTCGGCGCGCGGGGCGCGGGAGACGAAGGCCGGGTCGTTAAGGCGCCGGAGGGCCTGCTCGCTGTCGCCGCGGGCCCTCTCGAGCTCCTTGGCCAGGCGGCCTTTCTCCTTTTCAAGGTCCACGGCGCCGTCCATCGGGACGTAGAGAGTGAAAGGGCCGGAAATGGCGCTGACCGAGCGGGGGGGCTTCGGCAGGTCACGCCCGATGCTCAGTTCCTCCACTTTGGCCAGCAGTTTTATGTACGCCGCGCCGTCCTTCAGGCGCGCGAGCGCCGCTTCGTCGGCGGAGGCGGCGAGGACCCTTATCATTTTGCCCGGCGGGATCTCGAACTGGGAGCGCGCCGTCCTGAGCTGGGTGATCACGCCCATCAGCTCCTGCATGGCGGCCGTGGCCGAGTTCCCGGTCGCCGGCGCTTCAGGCCGGCTTTCCTTCAGCAGAAAGCCGCCCTGTTTTTCCAGGTAAGGCTTGAGGCTGGCGTAAAGTTCTTCGGTGACATAGGGCATGAAGGGGTGAAGGGCTTTCAGCGCGCCGGTGAAAAGCTCCAGCATGAGCGCCAGGACCCTCTCTTTGTCCGGGCCCTGCAGGCGCGGCTTGGCCAGTTCCAGATACCAGTCGCAGAATTCGTCCCAGACGAAGGCGTAAAGCGCGTCCTGGGCCTTGGGCAGGTCGTATTCCGCCATGGAGGCTTTCGATTTCCTGAGGGCTTCGGCGTAGCGCTCCGTTATCCAGCGGTCCGCCAGCTCGCCCGGCAGCGCGGCTTTTACCGGGGCCGGAATCTCCGGCAGGTACAACTGCATGAAGCGGGCGGCGTTGTAAAGCTTGTTTACAAAGTTGCGGCCGCCGATGATGCCTTCCTCGGAGAAAGGGACGTCTTTGCCGCCCATGGTCTGCGCCAGCAGCGAGAAGCGCATGGCGTCAGTGCCGTACTTCTCCATCATCAGCAGCGGGTCAATCACGTTGCCTAAGGATTTGGACATTTTTTTCCCGTGCTTGTCGCGGACCATGCCGTGCACGTAGACCTGCTCGAAGGGCGGAACCCCCATATGCTCGATGCCGCTCATCAGCATGCGGGCTACCCAGAGGTAAAGGATATCGTAGCAGGTGACGAGCACCGAGGTGGGGTAATAGTAATCCAGCTCCTTCGTTTTCTCCGGCCAGCCGAAGACGGAGAAAGGCCAGAGCGCCGAGGAGAACCAGGTGTCCAGGACGTCGGGGTCCTGCAGCAGGTCGTGCCCGCCGCAGGAGCAGGAGGAGGGCTTGTCCTGCGAAATTATCGGCAGCGCGCCGTCGGCGAAAGAGACGCGGGAGAGCTGCCCCTTGCCGTCGAATTTGAGGCCGTCCTTCGAGCAGCTCCGGCAGTACCACACCGGGATGCGGTGGCCCCACCAGATCTGGCGCGAGACGCACCAGTCCTGCAAATTGCCGAGCCAGTCCGTGAAAGGCTTCTTCCAGGAGGAGGGGTAGAACTTCACCTTTTCCTTCTCCGCCGCCTCTATGGCCGGGGCGGCCAGGCCTTTCATCTTAACGAACCACTGTTCCGAAATCAGCGGCTCGATATGGCTCAGGCAGCGCGAGCACTTGCCGACCGAGTGCCTGTAATGCTCATCTTTCTCCAGCAGCCCGGCTGCGTTCAGGCCCTCTACGACCGCCTTGCGGGCGGCCTGCACGCTCAGGCCCAGGTAGGGGGCGGGGCAGTTCATCAGTTTGCCCTCGTAGGAAATTACGCGGAGCGCTTCCAGGTTGTGGCGCTGCCCTATCTCGAAGTCCAGCGGGTCGTGCGCCGGCGTGACCTTCACCGCGCCGGTGCCGAAATCCTTTTCCACGCCCTCGTCGGCCACCAGCGGTATGGTCCGGTCCGTCAGCGGCAGGCGCAGTTTTTTTCCGGCCAGGCCCTTATACCTTTCGTCTCCCGGGTTCACCGCGACAGCGGTGTCGCCCAGCATGGTTTCGGGGCGGGTGGTAGCCACGGTGACCGAGCCTGTGCCGTCCTCAAAAAGGTAGCGGATATGCCAGAGCCTGGACTTCTCGTCCTCGTGCTCGACTTCCATGTCGGAGAGGGCCGTGCCGCAGCGGGTGCACCAGTTTATCATCCTCTCGCTGCGGTAGATCAGGCTTTTCTCCCAGAGGGAGCGGAAAGCTTCGAAGACCCCGGCGGCCCGCGGCCTGTCCATGGTGAAGCGCACGTTCTCCTTGCTCAAGTCCAGTGCGCAGCCCAGTTTGCGCAGCTGGCCCAGGATGGTGGCGCCGCAGTCGTCGTACCAGGCCCAGGTGCGCTTTAAAAATTCCTCGCGGCCCAGGTCGTGGCGGGTCTTGCCCTCGGCCTTCAGCATCTTCTCCATCACGTTCTGCGTGGCTATGCCGCCATGGTCGGTGCCCGGGACCCAGTAGGCTTCGCGGCCCAGCATGCGGTGGTAGCGTATCAGCACGTCCTGCAGGGTGTTGTTGAGGGCGTGCCCCACGTGCAGCGCGCCGGTAATATTGGGAGGCGGGATCACCACCACAAAGGGCGTCTTGTCCGCGCTGGGTTCCGAAATGAAAAGCTTTTCATTCTGCCAGGCTTCGGCCCACTTGGCCTCTACCGGCCTGGGATCGTAAACTTTGCTGAGCATTGTTTCCTTAAAAAGGAGGCAGGCACCTTTTGGCCTTTTTTGACGCCTAAAACATCAAAAAGGTGCCAGCCTCCTTTGCATCTGATTACCCAAATTCGCGGAAAACGGCGTTGGAGACGTAAAGGCGGTCTTCTTTTATCTTTATCCGGCTGCCGCTTTTTTCAAGAAGGCCGGCTTCGGTCAGCCGGGCCACCTCTTCTCTAAATTCTATAAATATATGGTCCGGCAGTTCAATTCCGGCCGTTTTGCGGAGGCCCAGCATTATCTTCTCCGCGTTCTTCTTCCGTCCCGAGAGGGTTTCCCGGTACTGCTGTGGGATTGCCTCCCCGGCCAGCGCAGCCCTGACATAGACCGCGGTGCCGGCGGTGTTGGCCCGCCGCTCACCGCCCAGGTAGGAGGCGGCCGAGGGGCCGAGGCCCAGGTACTCCCCCTGCTCCCAGTAATTAAGGTTATGTACGGATTCTCTGCCGGGCCTGGCGAAATTAGAGATCTCGTAGCGGTTCAGGCCGGCCAGTTCGAGGGAGGCCGCCCCCTCCTCGTACATACCGGCCGCCTCCCCTGGCTCCTCTTTCACCCCGTCCGCCGAGAAAGGCGTGCCGTCATGCACCTCCAGCGCGTAAAAAGAAACGTGTTCAGGCTTCAGTTTCAAAAGCCATTCTATGGACTCCAGGAAGTCCTTCCGCGTCTGGCCGGGCAGGCCGCACATCAGGTCCGCGTTTATATTATCGAAGCCTGCCGCGCGCAGCAGAGCGAAGGCTTTAAGGAAATCGCCGGACATAGCTATGCGGCCGAGCCGCTTCAGTAGCAGATCCTGCGAGGCCTGCAGCCCCAGGCTGACCCGGTTTATGCCGACTTTCTTCAGCAGGGCGGCTTTCTCCGCGTCCAGGCTTTCCGGGTTGGCCTCAAAGGTGCTTTCAGCCAGGCCGGGAAGCGGCCCGGTCAGGGTTGAAACAATCGAGAAAAGTTTTTCCAGCTGGCCGGCAGAGAGCAGGCTGGGCGTACCGCCGCCTATATAAAGGGTGGAGAACTTCCCGGCCAGGCCGGCACAGGCGGAAGCTTCCCTGCCCAGGGCCTCCAGGAAAACATCTATCTCTTCGGGTTTGCCGGGCGCCGAGGCGAAGTCGCAGTAGCCGCATTTGGAGCGGCAGAAAGGTATATGTACATAAAGTCCGGGCATAGAAAGGCTGAAGGCTTAGGGATAAAGGAAAAACGCGGAAAATAAAAAGAGGTTTTTCCGTCCTTCAGCCTTCAGCCTTTAGCCTTTAACCCCTCAGGCCTGGGGTTTGCGTATTTCCATGAACATTTTTACAAGGTCCATAGGCACCGGGAAGATTATAGTTGAGTTCTTATCCACTGAGATCTCGGTGAGCGTCTGCAGGTAGCGCAGCTGTATAGCGGCGGGATTCACGGCCATGATGGAGGCCGCGTCGGAAAGTTTCTGGGCGGCCTGGAATTCGCCTTCCGCGTGAATGACCTTGGCGCGGCGCTCGCGCTCGGCTTCGGCTTGCTTGGCGATGGCGCGCTGCATCTCCTGCGGCAGGTCCACGTTCTTCACTTCCACGCTGGAGATCTTTATACCCCAGGGCTCGGTGTGCTGGTCCAGTATTTCCTGGAGGTTCTTGTTGATCTTGTCGCGCTGGGCGAGCAGGTCGTCGAGTTCCTGCTGGCCGAGTACGCTCCGGAGCGTGGTCTGCGCCAGCTGGCTGGTGGCGTACATGAAGTTTTCCACGTTCAGCACCGCGGTCTGCGGGTTCACCACCCTGAAATAAACAACTGCGTTGACCTTCACCGAGATATTGTCGCGGGTGATTATATCCTGCGGCGGCACGTCGAGCACTACTACGCGGGTGCTCATGCGGAACATCTGGTCTATGCCGGGGATCAGGATTATCAGCCCGGGGCCTTTCACGCTAAGAAAACGGCCCAGCCGGAGTATCACTCCGCGTTCGTATTCGTTAAGTATTTTTATGCTGGCAAAAAGGACCACCGCTATAATTATTATCAATGGCAGAAAACTCATTATAAACCTCCGTGACTTCCGCGCTTTTAACTCCGTGATGAAAGTATACCTAAAGAAAGCCGAAGGAGGCAATGAAATAATTGCCGGGGTTGTAGGTTATGGCGGCTAAAAATAATAAAATAGCTGTACACTATGTATCCCTGGCCTAAGCCCGGTTTGCGTTTTAAATTGACGGCGGCGTTTATCGCGCTCTCCGGGCTGACGGTTATTTCCCTGGCTTACTTTACCATACAGCACAGCTATCAGGCCCTGAAGAGCCAGAAGCAGCAGGATGAACTTGTCATAGCGAAAAACATCTCCGCCCAGGTAGA
>CAMTWW010000127.1:0-5479 GCA_947085555.1 uncultured Elusimicrobia bacterium
CACTGCGTGACGGCGTGGCCTGGCTGCTGGGCCTGGGCGGCGGTCCGGCGGTCTGGCTGGGCTCGGCACTGACGCTGCTCGGTGTCGCGCTGGTGCTCGTGTGGGCAGGGGGGCTGCTGCTGGGTGCCGTAGGGCTGTTGACAGCATGGATCATCATGCGCCGAGCGGGCGCCTGGTGGCAGGCCGGCATAGACGCAGGCAAATACGACTATGTCGAACAGGGAACGGACCGCGCCGGCTTCCTGGCCATAAAGACCTGGACGGATAATTTCATCGGTACTATCAGGTCCTTCAGGATAATCAAGACCGGCACCGGCTCCGGCGCGGACCTGAAGAGCGTGCGGCTGTTCCTGGACTACGACGGGGACGGCGTCTTCGGCAAGGCCATAGACAAGGAAGTGACTGACCCCGCCAACCCGCCGGCCTTCAATATCGCCGACCCCGGGACCTTCGTGCTGCCGCTTTACAACCCCGGGGTGGACGGCACGGTCTCCATCACCACCAGAACGTACTTCGTGGTCTACGAGTTCAAGCCGGACGCCATACCCTCGCCCATGCCCCCGAATCCTAACACTATGATAACCCACGGCGCGCGCCTTGAAGGTTCCGCCGTCAGCCTCATGGACGGCGTGGTAGGGGCCTTCGACCCCGTGTCTTCCTCCACGGTGCCGTTGTACGCCACCTCGGACAGCGTTTACCTGGTTGACGTGAATAAGTCCGCGCCTAACGACTTCGCGAAGCCCTCTTTCGTCACCCAGGGCGACGTGAACAAGGCCGTAGCCCGCCTCACTATGGAGATACGCGACACCATCGGTTCCGCGGTCTGGCGCGGGCTCAAACTGGACCGCTGGGTGACCGGCGCCGAGAACGGCAACACCCCCGCCTGGAACAAGGTTACCGACGTCAAGAGGATAAGCCTCTGGCACGATTCCACCGGCAACGGCCTGCTGGAGACCACCACCACCGTGAAGGATACCGAGGTCATCCTGGTCGGTTCCCGGGACCGCACTTTCCCTTACGATACCCTCAGGCTGGCGCTGGTGTCCACCGACACGGTCGTCCGCGTGACGGATATACAGAAGTTCTTCCCGTCCGATAACCCCTTCCCGCGCGCGCCGGGCAGGCTTATAATGAACGACGGCCAGGCGGACCCGGCGCTGAAAGAGGTCGTGTACTATACCAGCGTCGACGACATGACCAACACTTTCGGCGGGCTCACCCGCGCCGCGGAGGGCACTACCAAGGTGACCTGGTCCAGCGGCACCGTGGTCTCCGGCCAGGCCGTGCTGCCGCTGATAGGCTCGGGCGGCAACATGGACGGCCAGGTCATTTACACTGCGCCCAAGGATTATTTCATAACCTACGATATTAACCCGCTGGCCAATATTTCCAAATTCGCCTACCTGGGCATGGCCATCCGTTCCACGGACTATTTCTTCATAGATTCGCCCAAATTCATGAAACCCGCCAATATAGGCGTCACCAGCCCCGGCAAGACCCTCTCGCTGATAGGCGGCGTGGCCGAGTACTCCGACGCCGTCACGGTAAAGGCCACCGACACCCTGACCGGCGCTACGCTGCAGCAGAAAGCCCTTAACCAGCCTATCCTGAACTTTACCATAGAGTCCAGCGTGGCCGACGCGGTCTGGCGCTGGCTGCTGGTTTACGCCACCGGCACGGTGATTAAGGAAGCCACGGCCGCCAACGACGTTTCGGCGGTAAAGATCTGGTACGACAAGGACAATAACGGCTTCCTGGGCGGCGTTGACCAGTTGCTCGGCACGGGCGTCTTCGGCAACACTATTTTCGGACCGCTCGCGGCCAGGGTGGACATCTCCACCCAGCGCGTGATCACCGGGGCTGAAGCCTCAGGCAGCGGGCTCTCGCGGCGCTATTTCCTTACTTATGATATAAAGGATTCAGCCATGCCCAACGACGCCGTGGGCAACCCGCGTTTCCTGGGCGCCTACCTGAAGCCGGAATCCTTCGCGCAGAACAGCCCGATGGCGGAGGATCCCTCCAAGAACTCGATCTCGCTGCCCAACTACTTCTCGCAGGCGACTTCCAACCTGACCTTCACTTCCAGGGTCCGCGAGATCATCTCTGCGCCCAGCACCATTACCGTGCTCACCGAGCCTGTCTTCGCGCCCGGCGGCGGGGCGTCGGCGCCTTCAGTGCGCCTGAACCAGAATATCATCGGTTTCGGTCCTTTAGACTCCGCCTGGCTGGTGGTTTCCACCGCCGGCCTCCCCTCTTCCGGCTATCTCACGGCCGACAACGAGATAATAAAATATGAACTCACGTCCGCCGGCGCGCTGGAACAGGTCACCAGAGGCGCCTTCAACACGCCGATAGTCACCCACAATCTGGGCACGGTGCTGGGCGGGATGATCTCCCAGGGCACAGATAACTATCCCTTCATGAAGCTGACGGTGGTGACTTCCGGCTACGGCGTGCGCTGGCGCGGCTTCAAGCTGGCCCGCAGGCAGCCGGCCGGTCTCAACGGCTATGACTCCGACGTGGGAATGATCAGGGTCTGGAAGGATAACGGCAATGGGTTATTCGACCGCGACCCGGTCAGCGGCCTGAACACCGCCGACGTGGTGATAGGCTCCGGGCGCTTCGGCGCGGACGATCCCGTCGGCAAGGCCACTGTCTACGTAGCGGACCCGGCCCTTATCAACCTGGACTACGTGGTGGTGAGCGCCACGCCCACAGTGATCTTTGTTTCCATGGACGTGGACAAGACAGCCAGGTTCTCGCATGCGGCGCTGCAGCCCCAGAACGACGTGCTGGGTGTGGAAGTGCCGTTTGAGAGCAGCTTTATCTTCGGCCCGGAGAACTCCGGGCATATCGCGAAATTCACCACGCCGATGGCGGGCCCGGTCGCCGTCCTGATGCCTACCATCAACATTATAGCCCTTACGCCCGAGGATATCTCGCCGGTGACGATGACGCAGAACGACAAGAACGTGGGCCTGCTGGCTATGCGCATGTACACGGATAAGACCTCGGCCCGCCTTGAGGCGATACGCCTGAACCGCCGCGGTTCCGGCAGCGACTCCGATATAGACCTGATAAAGATCTGGAGGGATTCCAACGACAACTGCCTCCTGGATTCCGTAGACCTCTCCAGCACCCCGGCCGGGCTGTATCCTAACCTCATGAGCTACGGCAACGAGGCCTACTCCTCCAGCACCATCAACCTGGTCCTGAAGAACGCCATCGTGGTCACTACCGTGCCGTCCTGCGCTTTCATAAGCTATGATATGTCCCAGTTCGCGAAGGTGGGCTCCGGCGCGGGCCTCACCATAAACTCCGCCGCCGACTTTACGGTGGGCATCCCCAACACTCTTTCTCTTTCGGCCTGGCCCATCAATACCATGCCGGTAACGGTGCTGGAGATTCCGTCCCCGGTGATTATGGGCGTCAACGATGTGGCCGCCGAGCTGGCGCAGACCGGCGGCGTGGGCCAGGCCCAGGTCAGGGTGCCCATAATGCGCTTCAACCTCGCCACTGAGGCCGGCAATGCCCGCTGGAGCGCCATGAAGCTGCAGCGCACCGGCGCCTCCAACGACCCCAACGCGCCCTTCGCCAGGAACACCGACGTGAAGTTCGTTTCCATCTTCCAGGACTCCAACCAGAACGATATCCTGGACGTGAACGACGTGAACATCTCCGAGGCCGGGAGCAGACTGGCCGCGCCTTTCACTTCCACCGACACCGTGCCGTTCCAGCTGGTCTTGGAGTCCACCGCCGGCTTCCCATCGGCCGGCCGCCTCTATATAGGCGAGGCCGAGCTCGCCACCTATTCCGGCACGGGGATCGCCGCTTCCGGCAAGCCTTATCTGACAGTCACTGCCAGGGGGGAGAAACTGGGCGACCTCACTACGCCCAGGATCAACCATCCGGCCAATTCCGCGGCGCGCAAGGTGGACCTCTTCGACCAGGAGAACGTCCTTAACACCCAGATAGAGGTCGCCCTCTCGCAGGTGCAGACCCTGAGCCCGCTGCCGCAGACCTATTTCGGCGTGTTTGACATAGGCGAACAGGCCATGAAAGCCAATAAGGTGGGCCTGATGGTGCGCGACAGGTCCTGGCTGACCGTCAATATCCCACATGATATCTCGGCCACCATCTACATGGGCGTGACCAAATCCCTGAACAAGGGGACCTATCTGGGCGTTTATCCTTTCAGTTCCAGCCTTGTCCCTATACGGGCCATAACCCTTTCCGTGGTCGGTACGAACGTCTCGCCCAGGTCCGTGGAGAAGAGCGCCCGGAACGTGCCCATGCTGACCTTCAGCCTGGCCACGCTGTCGGACTATGTCGCCATAGGCCAGATCAAATTTACGCAGGGCGGCAGCATCAGCAGCCTCATTCCCGGCTACGGCGACGGCGACCTGGCCCGCGTCTCGCTCTGGAAGGATGACGGCGACAGCGCCTTTAACCCGATAGGCGATTACCTCCTGGGCTACACTATTAATTCCGCCACCAATTCTTTCGAGAGCGGCATCACGGTCAGTATGATGGACGGCAACCTGCCCTACCTGATAGTTTCCAGCGGCGCGGTGGTCCTGCACCTCACCTGTGATATCAGTTCGGCCACCGACCTTTCCGGCGCTGATACGCTCGGGCATCTCGCCGGCCTGTCGCTGAACGCTTTTACGGACCTGCGCGGCCTGAGCGGCCTGCCGCTGGCCGCCGGCCAATTTTCCTCGGACAGCTACCCGATGATGTCCAACCAGGTGCTGATCTCGCCGGCCCTCATCCCGCTGACGCCGGTCTATAAACCTGTGATGTTGGCCTCGAACGGCTACCCCGCCTACGCGCTGCTGAATTCCAGCGGGAACGTGCTGCTCGGAGCCGGCAACCTGCCGCTCGCCAATACCGCGTCGCCGCCCTGGATATACAATAATCCGCCTGCCGGCTGCAAGGCCGGGGAGCCGCTTATAGATATAAACGGCGACGGGAAACCCGATAACTTCGACTATTACGGTACCGGCAAGTGCACGAATATCACCCTTAATAACACCGGCCTGCCCTCTTTTGATATAGACGGGGACGGCATCCTGGACTACGAGACCAACATGGACTACGTGCCGGACCGCATCATAGACGACGGCGCCGGCAAGCCGCTTTATTTCATAGGTGACAGCGTTAAGAATGCCCGGGTGCTGCTGGCTGTCTCGGAACTCGGCTCCGTGCCCTCGGCCTGGTCGGCCAAGACCACCGAGCTGTCGGCCATGTGGAACCCGGCCTCCACCACGACCATAGCTTCCTATGAGCTTTCGCTCGGCGGCAGCTTTGCCGATCCCTCCGGTATAAAAAACTCCTGGCAGCCCGCCGGCAACGCGCTGGCCGGCAAGGTCACCAATGTCGCCCTGTCTCCCGGCCGCTTTACCAAGCTGGTCAGCCGTATAGAGGTTAATTCCTCCTCCTTCACGGTACAGTCCACCGAAGGTTTCGCCGCCGAGGG
>CAMTWW010000128.1:0-2814 GCA_947085555.1 uncultured Elusimicrobia bacterium
CAAATAGAACGGGGAAACAATGACAGAACCTGTAAAGGACGAACTGAAACAGATCCCGGCGGGGACCGAGCTGTCGGTTTTCTGCCCTCACTGCCACCAAGGGCTGAGCCAGTACGAGCCTAAGACCGGAAAGACCTGGTTCAGACTGCACGTCAATTCCGGGTCCGCGGAGGGCGACCTGCTGCTCTCTCCGAAAATGGAGGATTTTTCAAGGCAGTCCGCTATCGATCTGCCGGACGGCGCCGTAGTTAAAGACCTCTCCTGTCCGCTGTGCCATACTTCCATCGTGGAAAAAGAGGGGCATTGCGGTATCTGTGATTCTCCGGTCGCCCGCCTGATGGTTTCGGTCCAGTCCAAGCTTATCCCGTTCTTCATCTGCACCAAAGCTGGCTGCCCCTGGCACGGCATCACCAAGGCCGACGAGCAGCGTATTAAACCGAAAATCCCCAGGCAGAAAGTGCCGGCGCAGGACGCGCACCTGCGGATCCGCAATTTCCAGGAAGTTCCCTACGGGTTTACCAGCGAGCTGGCGCAGGCAGAGGCCGCCCGCTGCCTGGAATGCAAGAACGCCAAGTGCCGGGTCGGCTGTCCCGTCGAGATAGATATCCCGGCTTTCGTGCGGCTGATAAAGGACGGCAAATTTTCGGAGGCGGCCAGGAAAATAAAAGAAAAGAACGCCCTGCCTGCTATCTGCGGGCGCGTGTGCCCGCAGGAAGACCAGTGCGAGAAGCTGTGCATCGTGGGGCTCAAAGACGAACCGGTGGCTATCGGCAGCCTGGAGCGGTTCGCGGCCGATATGGAGAGGGAGACAGATTCGGTCTCCCTGCCGAAAAAGGCGCCCCCTACGGGAAAGAAGATCGCGATAGTCGGCAGCGGCCCTTCCGGGCTTACGCTCGCGGCCGACCTGGTGGTCCGGGGCCACAGCGTCACCGTTTTCGAGGCTCTGCATAAGCCGGGCGGCGTGCTGGTTTACGGCATCCCGGAATTCCGCCTGCCCAAGGCCATAGTGGACAGCGAGATCAATTACCTGCGCCGCCTGGGGGTGAAGATAGAGATTAACACCCTGATAGGCAAGTTGTACGACGCCGCTGACCTGAAGGCGCTGGGCTACGACGCGATCTTTCTGGGCGTGGGCGCCGGGCTGCCCGTGTTCATGAACCTGCATGGCGAGAACCTCTGTAATATCTTTTCCGCGAACGAGTACCTGACCCGGATTAACCTGATGAAGGCTTACGCCTACCCCGAATACGACACCCCCGCGCCCAAGGGCCGGCAGGTGGTGGTGATCGGCGCCGGCAACGTGGCTATGGACTGCGCCCGTAACGCCCTGCGGATGGGCAGCCGGGAAGTCACCGTGGTCTACCGCCGCTCCCGCGGGGAAATGCCGGCCCGCAAGGAAGAGATCTCCCGCGCGGAGGAAGAGGGGATTAAATTCAGGCTGATGACCAACCCGGTGCGTTTCGTCGGGGACGGCCAGAGCTGGCTGCGCCAGGTGGAATGCGTGCAGATGAGGCTGGGCGAGCCGGACGCTTCAGGGCGCCCGAGGCCTATCCCCGTCGCGGGATCGAATTTCCTGGTAGAGGCCGACCTGGCCATCATAGCCGTGGGCGCGGGCCCGAACCCGGTGGTCTTTTCAGGCTTCCCCGGCCTTGAGCGCGAGCCGAACGGGTATATTAAGACTTACAGCCCGGCCGGGCGCACCAGCCTCAGTGGCGTCTGGGCCGGCGGCGACATCATCACCGGCTCATCCACGGTCATCTCGGCCATGGGCTGCGCCCGCAAGGCGGGCAACGATATGCAGGAATTCCTGGCTGGCGGCGCCGACTGGGGCTGAGCGCCGCCGCTCCCCCGTTTTTTCAGAAGGTCATTACCACGGAAAAGCGATGCACGGAGCCCAGGTCGCCGAAAGGCGAGAAGGCGTAATCGAACTGGTAATCCTTGTAGCGCAGCCCGCCGCCGAAGCTCACATTGCGGGCGCCGCTGACGTCGCTGATGGCGCGGGTATTGAACCCGGCCCGCAGGAAAGTGTCCATATCAGCGTAGACCGGAAGCTTGATTTCCCCGCCCATAGCCAGGTAGGGGAGATTGTCGCGCGATGCCGCGACGTCCCCGCTTAGGTTGAAATAATCCGAAAACTTCGTAACTGTCCCGAGCCGCAGCATGAGCGGCAGGGTGGCCTGTTCCTTGTCATAGCGCAGCGTGCCCATTATGTTCTGCGCCGTTATACTGACACGGAAGCGGTTGTCGAACATATAGGGCAGGTTCAGGCCTATGTCGGCCGAGACCGTATTGTCCTCCGATAGTATCTTTGATTTCACGAACTTGCCGGCGGCGCCCAGCACGAAGCGTTCTTCCGGCGACTTGTTGAAGCCGGTTATATAGCAGGCGAAGCCCACGCTGAACGCGACGTCGTAAGGGGTGAACTGCCCGAGCACCAGGCCGCTGGAATCCGTGCGGTTTATCTTCCCGTAGTTTATGTATTTGACGCCCAGGCCCCACGACCCCATATCCCCGGCGGTCTCGGCGTAGGCGAAATAATCGGCGAAGGTCCCGGCCAGGTAGGGGGCGTGCATGACAGCCATTGAATTTTTCTTTATGTTTATGAGCCCCGCCGGGTTCCAGTCCAGGGCGAAGGCGTCGTCCGCCAGGGCGGAATAAGCCTCGCCCAGCCCGGCGCCGCGCGCTCCGGCGGCCAGCTTGAGGAACTGCCCGGAGGCCGTGCCGGCCGAGTCGGAACTGAAGTCTTGGGCACATAGGGGGTTAGGGGTCAGGGTAGAGGGTAGAGTGGGGGAAACAACGAAAACCAGGCAATAA
>CAMTWW010000129.1:0-1840 GCA_947085555.1 uncultured Elusimicrobia bacterium
ACAAACACCAGCACACTCTTTCCCTACACGACGCTCTTCCGATCTATAGCGCGTATCGCGTTTTTTATTGTCTTTACCCTTTACCCTTCACCCTTTACCCTATCCTCTGTTTTCGCCGGCGGGCCGGGTTCGGCCGGCATGCAGGTCCTCAAATCCGACATAAGCCCGCGCGCCGCCGGCATGGGCGGGGCCTTCGTCGCCGTGGCTGACGATATCTACGCTATGGCCTATAACCCGGCGGGGTTGGGCCAGCTTTATATCCCCGAAGCCTCGGCCATGTACCTTTCCGGCTTCGACGATTCAACGCTTAACCATATCTCCATAGGTATGCCCCTGCCTTTTATCGGCCTGGCCGGCCTGTCAAAGCCCGGCCTCGGGCTCTCCCTGCTGCTGGCCGACGCCGGGACTTTCGATTATAAGCAGATACTTCCCGGCGGAGGTGTTTTATCCAGATCCTTTGACGCGCAGAAAGACCTAGTGCTCGCCGTCGGCTACGGCGAAAAAGTCTATTCGGGCGAAGTCAATCTTGAGGGGTATAAAGCCAGGATCGAGCAATACCTCGGCTTGAACGTGAAGTATATAAGGTCTACGATCCTGGAAGATAAAAAACCGCCTTCCACCGTGGCTTTCGACGGCGGCTGGCTTATGCTGGAACCGAACCTCGGCCTTTCCCTGGGCGTTTCCATAGCTAATTACGGCGCCGGGCTCAAATACGGGACCGAGGTCACGAGACTTCCCTCCATCTTGCGGCTGGGCGCTGCCTGGGAGAAGCCCACGGTCATGGACCAGTCCATCCTCCTGGCCGCGGAGGGGGACTTTTACATGGCCGAAGCCATGAAAAGCCTGCGCTTCGGGCTCGAGTACCATTTTGAGAAAATTTTCAACCTGCGCCTGGGCTACAAGGCGGCCGAGGACAATAAGGGCCTGACCATGGGCCTGGGCCTGCATTATAACGATATGTCCCTGGATTTTTCCAGCGGCATGGGTAACGAGGTCTACAATGCCACGCTGCTGGCCTTCTCCTATAAATTCAGCGGTATAACTATCAAGGAATACCGCAAAAAAGTTAACTACAGGGACCCTGAGCCGCAGAAAGCCGCCCCGGCCAAAGCCGTCAAGCAGCCCTCCCGGCAGGAACAGAAGCCGGCCAAACAGGAGAGGAAACCCGCCAAAGACGCGCCCGAGAAGAAAAAGGATTCCGACTTTTTCTGGATATACTAGACATCCTTGCCATAAGTTTATAGAATGATTCTATAAGTTCTTAAGGAGGATTTATAATGAAAAAGACACTTTTTATCGCGCTCGCGGCGCTGCTGGCCGCAGGCTGTTCCTCTTCACCGGATAAGAGCACTGTCTCCAAGACCGGCGAAGTAGAGAGGGAGTGGGTAGAGGAAGGCGTGACCAAGAATTATGTTTTCGCGCGCGGCATAGGCGGGGCCGACCAGACGCTGGAGAACAAAACCCAGCGCATGGCCACTTCCCGCAACGCCTCCATCGTGAACGGGCAGTACAATATGCTCTCCTTCATCAAGGGCGTCAGCCTGGAAGGCGGCATAACAGTGGAGAAGGCTCTCGAAACCGATTCCGTCCTGGCCACAAAGATAAACGCGGTCATAAAGGGCGCGCAGGTAGTGCGCACGGAATGGACCTCGGACGACGGCTGCGTGGTGGTACTGCGCCTGCCCAAGAAAGTCCTTAAAGAATCCGGCCTGAAGATAGCGGAATAAGGGCCGGCCATAAATGAAGAAAAGCCTTACACTGGCGCTTGCGGCGGCGCTGCTCGCCGCCGCTGGCTGCGGCGGGACCCGCAAAAGCGCCCTGAACCCGGCCTACGAAACCG
>CAMTWW010000130.1:0-7460 GCA_947085555.1 uncultured Elusimicrobia bacterium
CCGGAGCGGCGGCCAGGAACTTTTCATGCTCCGCCCAGAAAGCTTTCTGGCCGGTGGAGGAAGGCAGCTTTATATCCATGGCGATCACATCCGCCAGGCCCGCGACTTTGGAAAATTCACGGTAAAGCGCGCCGTTCGTCTCCAGGTGCAGGGCGAGCCCGGCTTTTTTGAGCGCCGGCGCCACCGCCTTTATGAACCGCCAGTAAAGGAGCGGCTCCCCCCCGGTGAGGGAAACAGCTTTGGCGTTTTTCGCGCGGGCCAGTTTTATGACCGCTTTACCGGCCTCGGCCGCGGTCATCAGGGTCGCGGCGGCCTTGTCTTGGGCCGCGGGCTCGTCGCAGTAGCCGCAGGCTAAATTGCAGCCGGCGAAACGCAGGAAAACCTGGCGCTGGCCGCAGTAAAGCCCCTCGCCCTGGAGCGAGCAGAAGATCCCGGCTATGGGGGCTGTAAATTTTTTCATGATAATTTATAGCAACAGAAAGCAACAGAAAGCAACAGAAAGCAACGGAAGGCAACAGAAGGCAACGGAAGGTAAGAGGGGAAATCCGCTTCTTGCTTTCAGTTGCCTTCTGTTGCGTTCAGTGGCGTTCTGTTGCGTTCAGTGGCCTTCCTTTGCTTTCTGTTGCTAGCAAGCGCGGGGTCCTCATACCCCGCGTCACGAAAGCCTTTCGCCCGCAGCTTGCAGGAATCGCAGCGGCCGCAGGGTTCTTTGCCCCCGCTGTAGCAGGACCAGGTAAGTTCCAGCGGGGCTCCTACCCTGGAGGCTATCCTGATTATATCCGCCTTCCCAAGCTTCATCAGCGGCGTAAGAATCATTATCCCGCCGCCCTCGGCGCCCGCGCGGGTCCCGGCCGATACCGTTTTCCGGAGAGCCGAATAGAATGCAGGGCGGCAGTCCGGATAACCGGAATAATCCACTGCGTTGGGACCCAGCAGCACTGCCCCGGCCCCGATCGAATCCGCCAGAGAAACCCCGAGAGAAGCGAACATCAGGTTGCGCCCGGGCACATAAGTGGAGGGAATCCCGGCTTTTTTCCCTATCCCGGATAATTTCACGTCGGGCAACTCCATCTTTTTATTTACCAGGGAGCAGGAGCCAAGCCACGGTAGATCAAGTTTTATCTCGTATAGCTTCACGCCCAGCCGGCGGGTTATGGCGCGGGCGGCGGCATTTTCCCGGGAATGGCGCTGGCCGTAATGTACGGAAACCGCGCAGCATTCAAAACCGCGCGCAATAGCCCAGCAAAGCGCGGTAGTAGAATCCAGCCCTCCGGAGAAAAGAACTACAGCCTTCAGTTTTTTCATCCCCTCTCCTTCATTTCCGCCGCATTGTCCACTATCCCCGCGCCGGCTTTGAACCTTATCCGCGGCACCGCTTTCATATACCCTTTTTTCAGCGCCATTTCCATATCGCGCCTGCCTGTTTCCGGCCTGCCCGCGATAAAATCCAGCACCCTGCCGCTGGCATGTATTTCCTGCAGGGCCCGCTCAAAAGTGTCCCGCCCTTCCAGCTCGTCTACCAGTGCATGAGCGCAGATCATGTCCTCTATGTGCCGGCTATCGAAGAACAGGCAGGCGGGCACAATAAGCGTCGGCTTGGGCTCGGCGAGACAATAGGCGGCCAGGGCGGGGAAGTTAGCGAAGCAGGCCACCAGGATCTCGTCGGCCAGCAGCAGGGAGGCGGCGGCGGGCGAGCCGGAATTGGTCACTGAAAGCGCGGTGCGGGAGGGGTCCGAGGCGTAGCGCGCGGTATAAGGGGAATTGTCGTACTGGTCCACACCTGGGCCCAAGACGATTTCGGAGAAAATGTCGGCGTCCGCGATCTGCCGCCGCGCCGCCAGCGCCATGGCCGGGTCAGCGTAAACCCTGACGTCGCGGCGCCCGCTTTCCAGCAGCGCGCAGATGGTGTTGGAAAACCTGAACAGGTCTATCACGATGCCGCGGCCTCGCCAGGTAACGGCTTCGGAACGGTCAAAAGCGATCTTGATTTTATTTCGCTGAGGGAGTGGAGGCTGCTGTGACATATTTTATGGCCAGGGCGCTCAGGTAGAGCTCCGGCTCCTGGTAAACGCCCATCTCGGGCCCGGAAGACGCCGAATCCACGGTCATTATTATTGCGTCGGCTCCCAGCCCGGCCGCCCTTTTCCTGGCCCGCAGTTTGAGGCCCTCCAGTTTTTCTTCCGAGGTTTTCGCGCCGACCCTCTCGCTGTGGATGATCGCTATAGCTCCCCACGGGACGCGGGTTTCGCCGCGCGAAGAGAACGCTTCGACTTCGCGCCAGTCCCTGGGCGGGAACCAGGGGCCCACCTGTATCACGTCCAGCTTTACCGATGCGCACGCGGAAAGGATAAAGGCTAAGGGATAAAGGCTAAAGGCTGAAGGCTGAAGGCTAAAGGGCAGAAAAGATCTTTCTGCTTTCCCGCGCTTCCGTCCTTTATCCCTCATCCTTAATCCTTAATCCTTAATCCTTATCACGGCTGGTCTACGCCCAGGTCCCGGCAGATCTTGCGCACGGTGAAATCCGCTATTTCGGTATGCCTGGTGACCGGGACTTCTTTGGCCGTGACCGGGTTCTGGAAAACAGAGTACTTCCCTCCCTCGCGGGAGAGGACGCAGCCTTTGCTTACAAGGTGTCTTACAAGGTCTTTTCTTTTCATAGTCTACCTCGAATATATTTTGTAACTACTCATGTGGTCAGAAGTCAGAATTCAGGAGCCAGAATATGAACGCCGGCAACGAGATAAAGTTCCGTTATTCTGAATTCTGACTACTGAATTCTGACTACCTGAGCAGATACTATATTCTAGCATTCTGTTTAGTCGCCGCTGCGCGGGATGCGGCCTACCAGCTTCCAGGAAACATTGGCCTTGCCGACCGTCACCTGGACGAAAGAAACGGAGCCGTCGTCCGGGCTCTCGAAGATCAGCAGGTTCCGGCCGGCGTCGACTATAACGCCCTTGCACTGCCCGTAGGACGAGGGCAGCCCGCCGGGGACAGCGCGCTCTTCCTGTCCCGCGCCGTAAGCGGAGGGAGACTCGACTTCGCCCTTCGAATCTATCATTACCACGGATTCCTCGGCTTCCTGCTCCTGCCTGGCCGCGGCGGTTTTTACCGCTGCGTCTTTGGTTTCTTTCCTGGACTGCGCGGCGTCGGCTTTTACGGCCGCCACCGCGGCGGTCTGGAGAGCCGGCGCTCCGGCTTTAACCTTTTTCGACGGCTCCTTGGCGTAAAGCGCCCCCCCGCAGACCAGCAGCAGCGCCGCAATTAAAGATTTATTCATATACTAAGCCTCCCTTGTCTAAAACCTCTTGACACCCACCTTACCCGTCCTGATCCCCAGCAGTTTTAACGCCAGTTCCGAGAACCGGGCCGGCGCGTCGCTGACGATGAACTCCGAACGCCCCCTGCGGGCTTTCCTGAGCAGGCCGCGTTCCGCCAGCTCGGCCCTGGCCCCCCGCGCGGCCGCCAGCGCGGAATCTATTATCCTGGTGCGGGGGCCCAGCACCCGCGCTATCGTCTTTTTGAGAAGGGGATAATGAGTGCAGCCGAGTATAAGCACGTCGATCTTCCCCTTGAAAGGCGCTAGGTATTCGCGCGCCGTTATCGCCGCCGCCGGCTTCGAACACCAGCCTTCCTCCACCAGCGGCACAAAAAGCGGGCAGGCCTTCTCGGTCACTTTTATCCGCGCGCCGGACCCGGCGAGGGCGCGGGAATAGGCGCGGCTGTTGACGGTGGCAGAGGTGCCGGTGACTAGCACCCGCCCCCCCGCGGGGACCGCTTTCAGGGCGGCCTCCACTCCTGGCTTTATAACCCCCAGCACTGGCACCGGCGAGATCTTCCTTATTTCCTCCAGCGCCAGGGAAGAGGCCGTATTGCAGGCCACTATCAGGAATTTTATCTTTTTTCCAAGCAGGAAAGAGGTTATCTCTTTTGAAAAAGCGAGGACGGCCTCCGCCGACTTAGTCCCGTAGGGAACCCGCGCGGTATCGCCGAAATAGATAAGGTCTTCTCCGGGCAGCAGGGCGCGAAGCTCTTTAAAGACCGTCAGCCCGCCCAGCCCGGAATCGAAGATACCTATCGGTCTTTTATCACCTATCATAAACCAGTTTCATAACCCGTAGCCGGGAGTCATGGGTCGGGAATCGGGGAATTATAAGCAGGTCAGTGCTTCCAGACTCTCGACTCCCGACCCTCGATTGTTAGTTTCTTACTTCCACTGCTTCAACTCGGCGTATTTCAGCACGGCTTTATAGATGGAATTCGCTATCTTCGCGCGCACTTTCTTGTCGTTCATTTTTTTCTGGTCCGAGGAGTTGGACATGAAGCCCATCTCCACCAGTATGCCTGGGGAATAGGTGCCGCGCAGCACGTAAAAGGCGGCCTGTTTCACCCCGCGGTTGACGAACGGGGTGCGCTTCTCCAGCTCAGCCGTAACGAGGCCGGCCAGCCGGCTGCCCTCGTTAAGATATTCGTTCCTGGCCATGGAATGCAGCAGCATAGCGGCCGGGTCGGCCTGCCCCCCGCCGTCCTCGAGGCTTATGACGGAGTTTTCAAAATCGGCCACTTCGGCGGCCCAGGGGTCGGAGGCTTTCTCGGACATGAAATAAATCTCGAAGCCTTTCTCGCGCCTGTCCCGGGAGGCGTTGGCGTGGATTGAGATGAAGATGTCGGCCTTGAAATTATTGGCCATGACGGAGCGGTCCGCCAGCGGGATGAATTCGTCCGTGCTGCGCGTCAGCAGCACGTCGAATCTCTCCTCGCCTTTAAGGAGCTTATAGAGCTCTTTGGACACCAGCAGATTCAGTTCCTTCTCTTTCAAGCCGAAAAGCTGGCGTCCGCCCGGGTCCTTGCCGCCGTGGCCGGGGTCTATGACTATTTTCTTGCGGCCCACGCCAACGTCCGGTTTAGCGGGGATGTTCACCCCGGCCGCCAAGGAGGACGCTACCGCCGAACTGCCGGCGCCGAGCTCAAAATACCCGCCCGAAGGGGCTATGACCGGGGTGCCTCCGCCCGCGTCCGGACCGCCGCCTTTTATGCTCTGTTGCACGGGCAGGTTCCGTTTTGTTACGTCGATGACGAGCCGGTCCGGGTCCGACAACTTGAAAACGCTGGCCTTGCCGAAATTCTCATCGGGATTTATCACTACGCGGGCCATCTTGTTCTCCTGCAGCAGGTCCACGCCGCGCACCGCCCCGTCGCCGATGCTGAGCTTCTCCTCGCGCCCGACCACCCCGCCGAAAATAGTGATCTTGAACAGGTTATTCTCTTTCTGGGAGGTCTGCCACTCCAGCGGCTCTTCCATGTACACTACGATGCGCGTCTTGTCCTGCTGGGAGAAATAATTTATGGAGGTTATATTCACCGCCCGCTGCGCGGCCAGCGCGCCGGTCGCCGGATTGTACTCCAGCTTGAAGCCGAAGGCCCCGGCGAAATGCTTCGAGACGAAGAAGTCGAGCGCCAGGAAGGCCTTGCCGCCCCGGACTATCAGCGGGTTCGGGAACTGCTCGGCCTCGTCGTTTATGAGGACCGAATCCGACTTCATCAGGAACACGACTTTCTTGCCCTTTAGCTGGAGCAGGAGCTTGCCTGACACCGGGTACCAGTAAATCTTCCCGCCGATAAGCTTAGCCGCCTGGGCGGCGTCCAGGTAAAGCGCCCCACTCAGGGCGTAGGTGCCTATCTTGCCGGAGTAAACCCCGTTCCTGAGGTAGGCCACCTCTCCCACCCGCGCCTGCGCCGGCGCACAAAGCGCCAGCATGAACAAAAATATCGATAAAGGTTTGAACATAATAACTTTCTCCAATTTTATAGCAACTGAAAGCCACTGAAAGCAACTGAAGGCAACTGAAAGCAACTGAAGGCAACTGAAAGCAAGAAGCGGATTTCCCCTCTTACCTTCCGTTTCTTTCCGTTGCTTTCCGTTGCTTTCCGTTGCTTTCCGTTGCTTTCCGTTGCCATTATTACTCCAGTATTATCCTGTAGTCTTCCCAGGTCAGCTGCGGGTCGGAGGCTATTTTTACGCCGCGCTGCACGTTCTTTTCCAGCATCGCCTGCTTTTTTCTGAGCACTTCGGCCAGCAGCGGGTGCGTTACGATCCTAAGGTTCCCGCCGGGACGGCCCATCGTGATATTGTGTATTTCACGCTGTATCTTTATCCGTATGGTTTCGCTGGACAGCACGCGCCCGCAGCCGCGGCACTCGGGGCATTCCTCGGTGAGCAGGCTGACGGTGCTCTCGCGCTTGCGCTCGCGCGTCATTTCCACCAGCCCCAGGCGCGTGATGGGCAGGATGCGTATCTTGGCCCGGTCCCGGCTGACGGCGGTCTCCATGACGCTGACCACCTTCTGCCGGTTGGCGGCCTTCTTCATGTCTATGAAGTCTATCACTATGATGCCGCCGATATTGCGCAGCCTGAGCTGGCGCGCGGCTTCCTGCGCCGCCTCGATATTGGTGGCGGTAACGGTCTCCTCCTGGGACTTGGAGCCGGTGAAGCGGCCGGTGTTGACATCGATCGCGCAGAGGGATTCCGCCTCCTGTATGATGATGCTGCCGCCGTTGGGGAGCGGCACTTTCACGCGGCGCAGGTCGTCTATTTCTTTTTCGATATTGAACGCTTTGAAAATAGGCGTCTTGCTGTCGTACAGCTTTATACGGTCCTTCAGGTCCGGGGAGATCTTGGCCGCGAACTCCTGGACGTTATGGAAGTCGTCCTTGTTGTCCAGCATGTAGATGGTGGTATCCGCGGAGAGGATGTCGCGCGCCACCTGCATAGTCATATCCATGTCCTTGTGCAGGAGGGCGGGCGGCCGCGAAGTGTTGAAGCGCGCCTGGATGGTATCCCACATCTTCAACAGGTACTTCACCTCCCGGTCCAGCTCCTCCTCGGTGGCCCCCTCAGCCTCGGTGCGCACTATGCAGCCCTTGGCGCCCAGGGTCTTGGTGTCGGCGATCTTGCGCATGATCTCGGAGAGCCTCTTGCGCTCCTCGGCATCCTCTATGTTTTTGGAAACCCCGACGAATTCCTGGAAAGGCGTCAGGACAAGGAACCGCCCCGGGAGGGAGACGTCCATGGTCACTTTCATGCCCTTGGTGCTGATGGCGTCCTTGGTAACCTGGACCATGACCTCCTGGCCTTTTCTCAGCAGCTTGTCTATGGGCTCCTTCTGGTTACCCAGCACGTCGGAGATATAGATGTAGGCGTTCTTCTCCAGGCCGATGTTCATGAAAGCGCTGGAAATGCCGGGCAGCACGTTCTCCACCTCGGCCTTGTAGATATTGCCTACGATATTGCCGGAGCTGCGGCGCTCCCAGAACAGCTCGGCCAGCTTGCCGTCCTCCAGTATCGCTATGCGCGTCTCCTCGAACGATGTGTTCGCGAAAATCTCTTTTTTAAACTTTGCGTTTGCCATAAACTCTCCTATTTTAGCAGTTGATAGAGTGGGAAACGGCAGTTGATAGAG
>CAMTWW010000131.1:0-5410 GCA_947085555.1 uncultured Elusimicrobia bacterium
GAAGGCCGCTTCCGTCTTGGAGGTCTTCTCTCCGAAGCGGGGCGTTTTGTGCACCAGCACGAAAGCGCAGGCCGGGCAGGCCGGGCTGTCGGAGAATTTGAGCGGCAAGGCGGACTTGGTGGCCGCGAAGCGCAGCGCCCCGGCATTGAGGTTCTCGTCGCCGTAGATCCCGACCAGGCCGCCGCCGGCCGGGGCATTGGTTTCCAGGAGGCCGATAAGCTCGGCGGAGCGGAAATCCCCGGCCGGCGGCGGCGGGAGGCCGGCCAGCGGGTACTTCCCGCCGAAAGGGCGGACTAGGCCGGACTGGTTCACCGCGCCCAGGGCGAGGACGAAAACGAGCAGGTACTTCCGGGCCTGGTGCGGCGTCATCACCGGCACGGCTATGGCCAGGGGCAGCAGGGCCGGGTAAAGCAGCTCCGGGTGGCTGCCGCGCACTAACCAGGTCAGCAGCAGATACGGCGCCCAGAACCAGGCCGCCACCACTTTCTTTTTCTCATAGGGCATAAAGACCGAGTAATACATCCAGGTCAGCCCGACGGCGCCGAGGAGGAAGAGCGGCAGCCCCGAGGCGGCGGCGCCGAGCTTGAGATAATGCCAGAAGCCGTTATATTCCCCCCACAGCGGGACCAGGCCCGCGGCCACGGCGGCCACTGTGAACAGGTACCAGGGCAGATTCACTACCACGCCGGGAAAAATGCCTTTAAAAAGTTCGTCGCGGCTGAAAGGGCTGGCGAAGCCGGTGATTATGAAAGGGGCCAGCGGCAGCGCGTAAAGCCAGAAGAAGCGGTGCGAGAAAAAGCCGAGGCCCAGGCAGATGGCGAAAGCGAAGGTCCACTTGGGATGCTCGAATTCGTCGGAGCGGATATAGCAGGCGTAAACAGCGGCGGCCAGGGCCATAAGCGCCATCTCCGGGGCCGGTCGGCGGGCGGTCTCCAGCACGAAAGGGAAAGCCAGGGCGAAGGCGGCGCCCAGCCAGCCCGCCCGGTTGGGGCGGCTCCTGCGCACGGCCAGAAAAATAGCCAGGGCCAGGACCAGCAGAAAGAAGGAATTCACCACTATAAGCGCCAGGTTGAGATCGGTGGTGAGATAGTTCAGCACCGGCACATAGGCCAGGTAATAAAGCGGGGGGTTGAGGGTGAGGTCGGAGAATTCGGGCTTGAGCAGCGCCCAGAAGCCCTGGCTTTTGAGGTAAGCCGCATAGCGCAGCACCCCGCCGAAGCTTTCGGCGTCCGCCTGGTTGAAGAAATAACCGCGCCTGAAAGCCCACTGCGCCAGCAGCAGGGCGTGGAACAGCCAGATCCCCGCCAGCACCAGCAGGCCGGTGGAAAGTTTCTCCCGGGCCGGCTGCACCAGCTCTTTCTCGAAGAGAATGCTTTCGAAGGTCATCCTGGTGGCCAGGAATTTTTTTCGCCAGGGGGAAAGTTCCGTATCTTCTGCCATTTCAGTGTTTCCTCTTTTTCTTCGCTGGCGCGACCGGCTTCTGCAGGACGGCCAGCCTGGCTTTATACCTGGAGGCGTATTTCGGGGAAAGCTCGGCGGCCAGCAGGTACTGGGCGCCGGCGTTCTCCTTGTCCTTCAGGGCGGAGTAGATATCGCCCAGCAGGCCGCGGAGCTGGTAGGAATCCGGCTTGAGCGCGGCGGCCCTGAAGGCCTGCTCCAGCGCGCCGTCGAGATAGCCGGCTTTGTAAAGGGCCAGGCTCAGCCAGTAGAGGTAAACGGGGTCTTCGGGTTTAAGTTCGGCGGCCTTGGCGAATTCCTGCGCGGCGCCGGAATAGTCCGAGATATAATACATGGCCTTGCCGCGCTCGAAGAGGGCGAGGGCCGCGGCCGGGTTGAGGGCGAGGACGGCGTCGAGGTCGGCCAGGGCGGCCGGCAGATTGCGCGCGTTGCGGGAGCAGAGGGCGCGGTGATAATAGGCCAGCTCCAGCTTATTATTGAGTTCCAGCGCCCGGGAGAGGTCGGTGACGGCTCCGGCGCAGTCGTCCATTTTATAAAGCGAAAGCCCGCGGTTGAGCAGCGCGTAGGAATAGTCCGGCTTGACGGCCAGGGCTGCTGTGAAAAATTTTACGGCTTCGCGGTAATTCTCGCCGTCCATCAGCAGGGCGCCGAGGTTATTATAGGCGGGCAGGTAGGCGGAGTTCATCTCTATGGCCTTGCGGTAATCCAGGCCGGCCTTCTGCCTGTCCCCCTGCCGCTCAAAGAGCAGGCCGCGCGAGGTGAGGGCCTCGGGGAAATTCCTTTTAAGCACGAGCGCCCTGTTGTAGCTTTCAAGAGCCTCGCTCTCCTTGCCGGCGGCGAATTGGTGATTGCCCCGCATATAATAGAACTCCGGCGACCGGTTGCAGGCAGCCAGCCCGGAAGTTATCAGCGCGATTAAAATTATTTTCTTCATAGTTTCCCCGCTCCCCTACACTCGGTTTTCTCGTCCTTTATCCCCAGCGCCATCAGCACCGCCCCGACGGTAATAGCGCTGTCGGCCACATTGAAGATGGCCGGGAAGAAGGAGAAGTCGAAATAGTCCACCACGAAGCCGTAAGCGATGCGGTCATAGAGGTTTCCCAGCGCCCCGCCCAGCACCAGGGCCAGGCCCGTGGAAGCCAGTCTTCCGTAAGCCTCTATCCGGCGCCGCAAATAAAGCAGCACGGCGATGAGAACTGAACTGAAGATAAGAAAGAACAAGTTGCTGTCCCTGAACATCCCGAAAGCTACCCCGGTATTCTCGGCATAGGTGAGGTGGAAGAAAGACAGCACCTTCACGGACTTAAAATACAGCTCTTCAAGCGCCCAGTGCTTTGAAGCCCGGTCGAGCAGGAAGACAGCGAGGATTATGGCCGGGCCGGTCAGTTTCTTCATCCCCTGAGCGCGTCCTCCATGGCTTTGGCACAGCGGCCGCAGACGCCGGCATGGGCCTGGCTGGAACCTATGTCCCGGCGCCACTGCCAGCAGCGCGGGCACTTGGCGCCTTCGGCCTTGCTGATTTTCACTTCCAGCTCGGGCGCGGCCGGGTCGTATTCCAGGGCTGCCTCGGACACGATGGCCACCTGGGGCCAGAAAGGCAGGGTTGATTCGAGGAATTCCTTCAACTCCGGGTTGGAGGTGCGCAGGAGGAGGCTGGCCTCCAGCGAGGAACCCACGGCGCCGGTCTTGCGCACTTCCTCTATGGCCTTGGTGACGGTTTCGCGGATGGCCATCACTTTCTCCCAGCGCAATAGCAGGGCCTGGTCCGCCCAGGCGGCCGGGTACTTGGGATAGTCGGACAGGAAGACGCTCTCTTCCAGCGAAGGGTCGATCTCGGCCCTGGCCGTCTTCCATGCTTCCTCGGCGGTAAAAGACAGCACCGGGGCCGTCATCTTCAGCAGCGCTACGAGGAGGTCGTAGAGCGCGGTCTGGGCGGAGCGGCGCTCCAGAGAGTCGGGGCTGAAGGTATAAAGCCTGTCCTTCAGCGAATCCAGGTAGAAAGAGGACAGGTCCAGGATGCAGAAGTCGGCCACGGCCCTGATAGCCGGGCGGAATTGGAAGTTCTCGTAATGGGCCCCCACCGAGGCCGCTGTTATGGCCAGGCGGGCGCGGATATAGCGGTCCGTCTCCAGCAACTTGTCGTCGGGCAGGCGGTGAAGCGCCGGCTTGAAATCGCTGAGGTTCCCCAGCAGGAAGCGCACGGTATTGCGGATCTTGCGGTAGGTGTCGATGTGGCCGGCCAGGATCTTTTCGGAGATGCGGATATCGTCTGAATAGTCGCAGAGGGCCACCCAGAGGCGGAGGATGTCGGCGCCGTACCTGGAGATGACTTCCTGCGGGGACACCACGTTGCCGGCGGATTTATGCATCGCGCGGCCATGTTCGTCCAGCACGAAGCCGTGGGTGAGCACGGCCCTGAAAGGCGGCTGGCCGTTGAGCGCCACCGACGGGATGAGCGAGGTCTGGAACCAGCCGCGGTGCTGGTCGGAGCCTTCGAGATAGAGGTCGGCCGGGTAGAAATCCCCGGGGCCCAGCATCCCGGCCTTCAGCACGGCGTACCAGGAGACGCCGGAGTCCAGCCAGACGTCCATGATGTCTTTTTCCTTGGCGAATTCGGCGCCGCCGCAGGAGCATTTCCGGCCGGGCTCCAGCAGCTTCTCGACGGGCTCGGAGAACCAGAAGTCGCTGCCTTCGGCGAAGACCCGCTCTTCCATACGCTTGAGGAAAGCGTAATCTTCCTGCACCTTGCCGCATTCCTTGCAGTACACGGCCAGGATGGGGGTGCCCCAGAAGCGCTGGCGCGAGAGACACCAGTCGGGCCGGGTCCTGAGCATGCCGGCCATGCGGTCATGCCCGGCTTCGGGCAGCCAGCGTACGCCGTCGGCGGCCTTCAGGAGTTTTTCGCGCAGGCCGTCCTTATCCACCTTCAGGAACCACTGCTCGGTGGCGCGGAAGATGACGGGCTGCTTGCAGCGCCAGCAATGCGGATAGCTGTGCTCTATCTTTTTATAGCCCAGCAGCAGGCCGTCGGCCTTGAGGGTCTCCACTATCTTCTCATTGGCCTCGAAGACCTTCAGGCCTTCGAAGACGCCGGCGTCGGCGTTGAACTTCCCGTCTTCCTTGACGGGGCAGAAGATCTCCAGGTTCCATTTCTTGCCGGCGTGGAAGTCTTCCTCGCCGTGGCCGGGGGCTATATGCACGATGCCGGCGCCGGTGGACATGTCCACGAAATCTGTGGAGATGACCTGGCGGTGGAAGCGGCGCGCCTCGGGGAGGTGCGGCGCCAGGCAGTGGCTGTACTTCAAGCCCACCAGCTTCTCGCCGGGGATGAGGTCGCCTTTCACGGCTTCCAGGCCGGTGGCGGCCAGGAAAGCGTCGGCCAGTTTCTCGGCGACGATCAGGTACTGACCACCGGTCTCCAGTACGCGGTAGTCCTCGGCCTTGGCCACGGCGGCGGCCATATTGGAAGGCAGGGTCCAGGGCGTGGTGGTCCAGATGACGATGGAGGCGCGGTTCTTGGCCACGGCGGCGAGGCCGTCGGGCAGGGTCTCCAGCGGGAAGCGGACATATATGGAAGGGGAGGTCTTGTCCGCGTATTCCACCTCGGCGTCGGCCAGGGCTGTCTCGCAGGAGACGCACCAGTAGATGGTCTTCTTGTCGCGGTGTATATGGCCTTTCTCAAGGAGTTCGCGGAAGGCCTTTATCACGGCGCCTTCATAGGAGTTGGCCATGGTGATGTACGGCTTGTCCCAGGCGCCGAGCACACCGAGGCGCTTGAACTCTTCTCGCTGTATATCCAGGAAGCGGCCGGCGAATTCGCGGGCGCTGCGGCGGAAAGCGGGGATATCGTCGATATGGCGCTTGCCCAGCTTCATCTCTTTGAGCAGAGCCTGCTCGATGGGTAGGCCGTGGCAGTCCCAGCCGGGCACAAAAGGAGTGTAGTAGCCCTGCA
>CAMTWW010000132.1:0-2539 GCA_947085555.1 uncultured Elusimicrobia bacterium
ACTGTACAGCACACTGACCCGCGTATTCGGAACCATGCAGGAGCAACCAGAAACTATTCGCGGCTACCTGCGCCCTTTTTGTTGATCTTTATGTCCCTTTAATTATGCGCGGCTGTATATATAGTGATACAATTTTAACCGTGCTTAAAGAAAGACTTAAACTGCATCCTTGTCAGACCGGCGCGCGTGGTTTCTGCTGTAAGGGATGCCTTATGGGACCGTGCCGTGTAACCAGTGAAACCCAAAAGGGGGTTTGCGGGGCGTCCAGGATACCGGGCGCGACCCATATGCCGGTGCGGTCACGTAAAGAAGCTGTGCGGACGGCCAGGAAGGCTATAGAGACAGCGCGGCGCAACCGGAAGAACGGGAGCGCCCGGGCCGGCGCGGACTGTTAGACGGGAAAAGAATATTCCAGATGGGTTCCTGCGTGAACAACAAAGCGCGCCCCTTCCAAAAGCGGTATAATGAATGCGTTGGGGGAATCAGGCAGTCGGTGGGGTAAATACACATCCCCGGTTTTTATATCTGCGTCAAGACTATCAGTCGCAGGCTGTCTTGTCTTTCCCTGATCTGCCGGGGGAAGCTCTTAAAAACCATGTGGGGGTAAAATGATTACCGCTGAAAAGATGAAAATACTGGCGATCGACGATGGACAGGATACTCTGGACACTCTGGACGCCGCTGTTGCGCACGCTTTTCCCGCCGCCGGGTTCCTCACCGCCACGGACGGCCCCAAGGGGATAGCCCTGGCGCTGGCCGAAGATCCCGATGTAATACTCCTTGATATCTCCATGCCGGGAATGGACGGCTTTGAGGTGTGCCGGCGGCTGAAAAAAGACGCGCGCCTCAGGAATATTCCGGTGGTCTTCCTGACCGCGCTGAAACCCGACGAGAGAATATGCACAGAAGCGTTCGCGGCCGGCGCCGAATCGTTCATTGTAAAACCATTGGAATTATGGGAATTAACCGTCCAGATACGGGCCATGGCGAAGATCAAAGCCGCCAATATCCTGCGGCAGGCGGAACATGACCAGCTGGAAGTCCTGACAACACAACGCACCCGCGAACTTGCGGAAGAGCTGGCGGCCCGGGAGAAAACGCTGGAACTGTTACAGGAAAGCGAAGCGCTGTTTAAAACCGTATTCACGGAAGCGCCCATGGGGATATGCCTGGTTGACTCTAAAACCGGGCATTTTTTAAGCTCGAATCCGATGTTCGCCAGGATCGTCGGCAGGCCCGCGGAAGAACTGGCCGCGGCCTCCTGGCAGAGCATCACACATCCCGACGATATAAAAACACAGTCGGATAATCTCGCGGCGCTGTATGCCGGGGACAAGGGAATATCCCAGTTCGAAAAGCGTTACATTAAACCCGGCGGGGCGGTAGTCTGGGTCTGCCTGACCGCCGCGCCGCTGCCGGCGTCCGGCGGCTCCGCCCCGCGCTATCTCGCTATAGTGGAAGACATAACCGCCGCCAAGGCCGCGGAACTGGAAAGATCGAAACTCGAAGAACAGTTGCGCCAGTCGCAGAAGATGGAGACGGCCGGCAGCCTGGCCGGGGGCATCGCCCATGATTTCAACAACATCTTGTCGGTAATCCTGTCCTACTGCGAATTCCTGCTTAAAAACACGTGCCTGGACGCTCCCTGCCGCGCGGATGCGGAAGAAATAAAAAAAGCGGGATTGCGCGCCGCCGCGTTAACGCGCCAGCTCCTCATCTTCAGCCGCAAGCAGGTAGTGCAGCCGAAAGTGCTGGACGTAAACCAGGTCATCCTGGGAGTAAAAACAATGCTCGCCCGCCTCATCGGCGAAAATATAAAACTGACGGTGCTTGCCAGCAAAACGCAGGCACTTATAAAAGCGGACCCCGGCTATCTGGAACAGGTGCTGCTGAATCTCTCGGTTAACGCCCGCGACGCCATGCCTAAAGGAGGCAAGCTTACCATTGAAGCCTCCGTCGTGCGTATGACCGAGGCGCACAGCCACCTTAACGGGACGGTCGCGCCGGGCGATTATGTGGTACTGTCAGTCAGCGACACCGGCACCGGGATGAGCGCGAAAACGCAGGCGCGCCTTTTCGAGCCGTTCTTTACCACCAAACCGCGCGACAAGGGCACGGGCCTGGGGCTTTCTACTGTCCATGGGATCGTCAGACAAAGCGGCGGCTCCATAGTTGTTTACAGCGAAGAAGGCCGCGGCACGGTTTTTAAAATATATTTTCCGCAGGTCCCGGCCGGCGGGGAAATAACAGAGCTGGAGAAAGCCGTTAAAAATATCTTTACCGGGACCGGCGCCGTTATGGTGGTGGATGACGACGTCCAGATCCGCACCCTTGTCCGGCGCACCCTCGCGCAGGACGGCTTTACCGTCCTTGAAGCCGCCAGCGCGGAGGAAGCGCTGGCGATCTGCAAACGCCATAAAAGCCCCGTTCATCTCATAGTGACGGATATAGTACTGCCTAAAATGAGCGGCTTTGAACTGGCTGAACGCTTAAAGATCCTGCGCCCTGATATAAAAATGCTCTTCATGTCCGGCTACAC
>CAMTWW010000133.1:0-1080 GCA_947085555.1 uncultured Elusimicrobia bacterium
AAATTAAGAAAAAGGCCGCGGCGGTCCCTGGACATTACTCATATTTTACAATATACGCGCAGTTATTCCCGCAGCGGCTTCAGGCAGTCGGGAGTATCATTTTTTGGATCGTTGACGATATCGGACACGCGGTAACCGTGTATTAGGGAGGAGTCGTAGGCGCGCAGCAGGGGGAGCAAGGTCTCGCTGTCGCGGAACCTGGGGTCGAGCCAGAGCGCCTCGTGGCGGCGTTCCAGGATGACCGGCATGCGGTGGTGGACCGCGCGCACCAGCGCGCAGGCCGCCGCCGTAATTATGGCGAAGGTCGCGGTCTTCTCCTCGTAGACCCCGGCCATGCCGAACAGGCCTTTGTCCTTCAGCTCGAAGCGGTAGGGATTTTTCACGCCCGCCGAGCTCTGCCACTCGTAAAAACCGTCGGCGGGAATTATGCACCTGGTCCGGTAAAAAGCGGACCGGAAAGCCGGCCTTGACGCTATACCCTCGGCGCGGGCGTTTATGAAACCTTCGCGCTCCTGCGGCGCCGCCGTATCCGGGGCCGTCTCTTCGGAAAACTTTTTTTCCAGCGAATTACCGGAGGAGAACAGCGGCAGGGAAGGGCCGCCCCCGAAAGCGCCCGAAGACCAGGCCGGGATAAACCCCCATCTCATCAGCTTCATGCCGCCGGCGCAGACCACGGGCGCAGCGGTCCCGGGGGCGATATTATAGCTCGGTTTGCAGTTGAAAGGCGGCTGCTTGAGCCCGAAGCGTTTTACCGCCTCGGCCAGGTCAAGAGTTAGTGAGTATCTGCCGCACATAGTTAGTCCCCCGGGAATTATACAAATTCCGGGGGCGGGAGAAAGCCGCGAAGCGGCTACTTTCCGCCGATTGGCTCCCAATTTGCAAAATCCCTGATAACGGCTTCCGGGATGCGGGCGGGGCGGCCGGTCTTGAAATTTATCCAGACCCAGATCGTGCTGCCGCGGCAGACTATTTTGCCGTCCGAAACCCTGTAGAGCTCGTATTGCCGCTCCGAGGAGGCCCGCTCGGCGGTCTCCACCCAGGTGCGTATGCGCACTGAGTCGCCCGGGAGCACCGGGATCA
>CAMTWW010000134.1:0-2565 GCA_947085555.1 uncultured Elusimicrobia bacterium
GCGAGCTGGACGAGGGAATCCGCGGCTACATTGAGGCCCACGGATTTAAAGAAGACGGCGGAGGCATGGCCGTTGAGCGAGGCGCCGGCGGCTATTTCCAGCGCTACTTTTTCATTCACGGCGAATTCGAAATGGCAGGGGCGGTCTTTTTCCGCCGGGGCGAGCAGGGCTTCAGCTATTTCAGGCGTCGGTGAACCTGGATAGCTGGTTATGACGGCGGTCCCGGCCTCGGCCATGGCGCGGGCGAGCGCGTGGTTCCCCATCACCAGCGCGCCAAACCCCTCTTTCCGCGTTATCAGTTCCGCAAGTGAAAGCATTAAAAGTTCCTTTAAAAAAGGAGGCAGGCACCTTTTGGCCTTTTTTACCCCCTAAAACAGTTAAAAGGTGCCAGCCTCCTTTTTCACGTAACTTGCGGCGGCGGCCTTCAAGCCGGTCAGGCAGGCATCGTAAAATTGTCAGTTACGCTTTACCGACTGGTATTCCTTCAGAGTGTCTACGGGCTGGGCGTAGGGGCCGGTCCAGGTTTTGGCGAAGATGTCTTCCAGGACGGCGGCGCCGGCGGCGCCTTTTATTATTACGGCCGTGCCGCGGGAGGTGAGGAAATAGCCGGGGCCCCAGTTGGAATTGGTGACATAGGCGGTTTCTCCGTCTATCACCAGGTATTTGCTGTGCTCCACGCGCGAGTAGGGGATGAAACCGGAACTGTGCTGCGGCAGAACGGAAATTTTTATCTCTATATTGTCGGTCTTAGCCAGGGCCTTTATGTCCCTGTCGCCTTTACGGCCCATGGTCCAGTCGGCGAAGACCAGCTCCACTTTCACGCCGCGCGCGGCGGCTTTGCGGAAGGCAGAATCCAGATCGGCCCAGCGCTTGGAGCCGTGCTCGGCCAGCGCGTAATTCATCACCTGGCCGCGGATGGTGCGCTTGGCCGCTGACAGCAACTTAAGCAGTTCGGTTATCTCGGTGTCGGAACCATTGGGAACGAAGTTGACCGGGCTGAAGGCCAGGCTGTACGTGACCTCGCTGCCATTAAGCGTGGCTTTTTCGGGCCTGGCGGCGGTTATCTTCGCCTTGCCCTTCTTCGCGAACATCTTCTTCGGCTCCGCGCCGCCGGCGAGCGCCCAGTCGCCCTCGAACACGCGCAGGAAATCCGCCGCAGCCCCGGGGCTCTTTATCCGCAGGCCCACTTCGTGTATGTGCTTCAGCGAGCGCCAGTCGAAGTTCTGGCTGCCGGTGTAAACCTCGGCGCCGTCCACTATAAAGAACTTGGCATGCTGCACACCGCCGCCCGCCTTCTTGAAGTCTATCACCCGGGTTTCCACGCCCGCCTCTTTGAGGGCCGGCAGGGACTTTTCGCTTTCCTTAAGCATCACTTTATCCACGATAAAGCGCACCTTGACGCCTCTTTTAACCGCGTCCTTCACGGCCGCCAGCACCGGCTCAAGCACTTCGCCGGGCTGGTCGGCTATGTAGAACTGCTCTATGTCCAAGGTTTTAGAAGCCGCGCCTATCATCTCCAGCCACACAGCCTGCGGTCGCGCCGTCATGGTGGAACCGTAAACGGTTTCATCCGCAACGCTTTCTACGAACTGCAGCTCCGCGGCGCTTAAAGACAGGGCCTGCGCGGCCAGAACCAGGGCTAAGAGCGTTTTTTTCATATGGTCTCTATTTTCTCCACATAGTTTATATTCCTGGCTTTCATACCGGCTATCATGAACTTATAGGCTTTCTCTTCCATGCCGAAATATTCGGGCGGACAGATGCCTTTGCGGGTGAAAGCGCCGGCTATGAACATCCGGGCCGCGACAGTGGCGGCGTAGCCGGTGGTGCGGGCCATGGAGGTCGTTCCGGTCTTCGTGTCGTACTGGTCGTTGAGGTCCCAGGTGATGCGGGTCTTTTTGCCTTTCTTCAGGCCCTCTACGATGACGCGCATCACGGTCACATCGTGCTCGCCGGGCTGCAGCTTCCACATGGGGAACATCAGCTTGGCCGTGAGATCCAGCGGCCTGATCTTGACGTCTCCCACCTGCACCAGTTCCTTCGAGAAGTAACCGGTCTCCCTGAGCACGCGCATTTTCTCTATATGCCCCGGATAGCGCATGGTCTTTTCTTTCATGTTGGGCAATTTCAGCGTATCGGCCAGTGTGCGCAGGCCGTCGGTGTTGAAAGCCTCCAGCGTACCCACGCCCTCGAAATCCAGAAACTCGGGGTCGGACAGGGCGGGCCTGGTGACGGCCGCATTGTTCTCTATGTAGCGCGCGGGGCGGGTGTATTCCTCTATCACGTCCACGGCGGAGAAGACTATTTTATACTCGTAGGGCCAGGTCCGCACCTTGGGTAGGCCGCCCACATAGCACAGGGCCGTGTCGGGCTTGTCGAGCAGGGCCGCGCCGCGCGCGCTGAGCATATTGCTGCAGCCGGGGGCCACGCCGCAGTCCACTATGGCGGTGACATTGTTTTTTTTGGCCAGCGCGTCCAGCTTGAACGGGTCTTCGGGGAAGAAGGAGATGTCCACGATATCGCGCCTGGCTTCTATCACGCTCTTCACGGTTTCAAAGCCCATGA
>CAMTWW010000135.1:0-6033 GCA_947085555.1 uncultured Elusimicrobia bacterium
CTATAACAAGCCCGTCGTGGAAGCTATAACGCTCGACGGGCATGCCTGGGGCGTGCCGGTCTCCAACGGCAACCACCTGCTGATGTTCTACAATAAAAAGCTGGTCAAATCGCCTCCAAAGGCCACAGATGAACTTTTCGCTTTCTGCGCCGGCCCGGCAAAACAGCTCAAGCTGACGCGCTGTATGGCTTTTGACATGGGCGAGCCGTTCTGGCTGATGCCCTGGTTGGGCGCCTTCGGCGGCTGGCCCATTGACGGGAAGAAGCCCACCCTTGACACCCAGGCCATGCGCGACACTGTTAATTTTTACCTCGACCTGAAGTACGAGAAGAAGTATGTCCCGATGGAGTGCGACTATAACTGCATGGACTCCATGTTCAAGGAAGGGCAGGTCGCTTTCATCATCAACGGCGACTGGGCGATTTCCGGCTACCAGAAACATTTCGGCAAGGATTTCGGCCTAGCCGTCATCCCTAAGCTTTCAAAGACCGGGCTTTATCCCTCGCCCATGGTGAGCGGAAAATATTTCATGGTCAGCGCCGGCGCTAAACCCGAAAAGCTGGCTATCTTGAAGCGGCTCCTGGAATTCTATACCTCCAAAGAGAACCAGGTGAAGCAGTACCAGGCACTGACCCGGCTGCCCGCGCTTAAGGCGGCCGCCTCCGCCCCCGAGATCACTTCCGACGAGGTTTCCCGCATCTCCCTGGACCAGATCCTGAAAGGCCGCCCCATGCCGATGGCCATGGAAATGCGGGCCGTCTGGGATTCCGCGCGCAATTACCTCGGCCTGGCCGCCACCCGCAAGCTGGACGTGAATACCGCCGTCCGCAAGATGCAGGAAAACGCCGATAAGAAGATAGCGGAAATGAACCAGTAATCAGCGTAAAGCATGGAACAACTTAAGTCTATATACGAAGTCGCCTGGTTCATCCTCCTCGTCGCCGCAGGCGTGGCCGCGCTGGTCGGGTATTTATACTCGCATTTTAAATTTTACGCCCGTGCCTGGTTCTTCCCCGCCGTCCTCGCGGTTTTTCCCGCCCTGGCGCTGGCGGTTTTTGGCGGCCTGGCCGGCGGCTATACTCCTAAGCTCTGGCTTTATTTCCTCCTGGCCGAGGCCGCGATCGCCGCCTTCTTCCGCTATGCGGTAAAGGGCCGCCATACCGTCCCTTACCTCCTGCTCGCCCCGGCTTTCGTGGGCCTGGCGCTGCTGCTGGTTTATCCTTTTGTTTTTGAAGTTTACCTTTCCTTCCATGACCTGAAGCTTACCACTATAATGCAGTGGAAGAATACCGGCACGCTCCCCTTCGTCGGGCTTGACCAGTATATCAAGGTCTTCACCACCCACCCGCTTTCTGAAACCACCTTCTGGCAGCTGCTGCTGCGTACGCTGGTCTGGACCTTCTCCAACGTCTTCTTCCATGTCCTCGGCGGTTTCATCCTCGCCCTGATGCTGAATAATCATATCCGCTTCAAGGGCTTTTACCGCACTCTGCTGGTGGTCCCCTGGGCCATGCCGCAGGTGGTGGCTGTGCTGGCCATGCGCGGCGAGTTCCACTCCACGAACGGGTTCGTGAATATCAGCATTGCCAGGCTCCTGGAACTCTTCCCCTTCCTGGCCGGCCTCGGCGTGGCCCCGGTGCAGTGGCTGACCGATTATCCGCTGCTTACCTGCACGCTTATCAATATCTGGCTGGGCATCCCCTTTATGATGGTGGTGATACTCGGCGGCCTCCAGTCCATCTCCAGCTCCTATTACGACGCGGCGGACATAGACGGGGCCTCTTATTTCCAGAAGCTGCGTTTTATCACGCTCCCGCTGGTGCGCCCGGTAATGATGCCGGCGGTCACCCTGGGCACGGTCTGGACTTTCAACAATATAAACGTTATTTATCTTGTCACCGGCCAGGCGGGCGGCACGGAGCAGGCGGATATCCTGGTGTCCGCGCTCTACAAGGCGGCTTTCACCTACAACCGCTACAGCTATTCGGCGGCTTTCGCCATAGTCGTGTTCGCCATGCTGTTCTTCTTCTCCGTTTTCTACCTCAAGAGCTTCGACGCCGCCAGGGATGAGAGATAATATGAAGAAAGAACTTTCCCCGGCCGCCAGGAGAAAACGCCTCAATCACCTCCTCCTCCATGCCGGGATAATTTTATTCGCGGCCGCCTGCGTCTATCCCCTGCTCCGCATCTTCTCCGTTTCGCTGCGCCCCGGAGATAAACTGTTTTCCATGGACCTTTCCCTTATCCCCGACGGCGCGACCCTAAGCGCCTATGCCGGCCTGCTTAAAGACACCATGTTCCTGCGCTGGCTGTGGAACTCGCTGCTCATTACGCTGGCCACTTCCTTCATCGGTGTCTCCCTGGCCTCTACCGCGGCCTACGCTTTCTCCCGCTTCCGCTTCCCCGGCAAGAAGGCCGGGATGATACTGCTGCTCTCCAGCCAGATGATACCGGCCGGCATGCTTATCCTGCCCCTGTTCCTGATGATCATGAAGCTGAACCTCATGAACACCTACCTGGGCATGATCATCGCCTACTCGGTCTCGTCCCTCCCTTTCAGCATCTGGATCCTCAAAGGCTACTACGACACCATCCCCCGCTCCCTGGAGGAGGCCGCCCTGGTGGACGGAACCAGCCAGGTGGGCGCTTTCTGGCGCATCATCCTGCCGCTCTCCACCCCGGCGTTGAGCATAGCCTTCCTGTTCAATTTTACCACCGCCTGGAACGAATACCTTGTGGCGCGCGTGGTGCTGTTCGACTCCAAGCAGTACACCTGGACGCTGGGCCTGTTCGAACTGCAGGGCCAGTATATCACCCAGTGGGGCATGTTCGCCGCCGGCTCCATGCTGGTCACCATCCCCGTGCTGTGCGTTTTCCTGTATTCCTCCAAGTGGCTGATCTCCGGCCTGACCCTCGGCAGCGTGAAAGGATAACTTATGGCTACGGTCCAATTTAAGAATATTGTAAAAAAGTTCGGCGACAATGTCGTGCTTAACGGAGTGGACGTGGACATCAAGGACCACGAGTTTGTAGTGATAGTCGGCCCCTCGGGCTGCGGCAAGACTACCCTGCTCAGGATGCTGGCGGGCCTGGAAGAGGTTACCGACGGCGAGATCTTCATAGACAACCTGCTGGTCAACGAACTGCACCCCTCCAAGCGCGAGATAGCCATGGTTTTCCAGGACTATGCGCTGTACCCGCATATGACGGTGGAAGAGAACATGAATTTCGCGTTGCGCCTGCGCAAGCTGCCCAAGGCGGAGATCTCGTCGCGCGTGGCAGAGGCCGCGAACATACTTCAGCTCGATAAATTTTTAAAGCGCATGCCCAAACAGCTCTCCGGCGGCCAGCGCCAGCGCGTGGCCATCGGCCGCGCCATAGTCCGCAAGCCCAAGGTGTTCCTCTTCGACGAGCCGCTCTCTAACCTGGACGCTAAGCTGCGCGAGGAAATGCGCGTGGAGATAGCCAAACTTTACCAGCGCCTCAACGCCACCATCATCTACGTCACCCACGACCAGGTGGAGGCCATGACGCTGGCCGGCCGCATAGTCATCATGAACCACGGCATCGTGCAGCAGCTGGGCTCGCCCATCGAGGTTTACCGCAAGCCGGCCAACCTCTTCGTCGCCGGGTTCATCGGCAGCCCTACCATGAATTTTCTTTCCGGGAAGCTTTCCATAGCCGGCGGGACCGCTGTTTTCTCAAACGAGTCTGTGACCCTGCCGGTTCCCGCCTTCGTGCTGCCGCAGAAAGAGGCGCGCGACGGCCGCGAGGTCGTCCTGGGCGTCCGGCCCGACGACGTGCTGGTGGAACGTTCCGGCGGAGAGAAATGTTCCGCCAGCATTACCGGCGTGCTTGAGGTCTGCGAGCTGCTGGGACACCGCGAGAACCTTTACCTTAAAGTAGGCGGCCAGCGCCTCCTGGCCACGGTGGAGGCTTTCTTCAACCGCAGCCCCGGCAGCGCTGTCAGCCTGTGCTTCAATTACCAGAACATGCACGTGTTCGACAAAACCACCGGGCAGCGCATAAGCGAATAGCGGCCCGCTGATTTTGTATAATTAGATAGTCAAATTTAGCCATTATAACGGAGGTATTAACATGAAAGCTGTAATAGACGTGGACGCCTGCATAGGCTGCGGTCTTTGCGTGAACGACTGCCCTGAAGTTTTCGAGATGCCCGCCGACAAGGCCGCCGTGAAGGTCACCCCTGTCCCCGCCGGCAGGGAAGAGGCCTGCAAAACCGCCGCCACCAACTGCCCCGTGCAGTGCATTAAGTGCGAATAAGCGCTAGGCCGCTTTATGCGCGTCCTTTAGCTTCAGGAAGGGTATCAGCAGCATGCCGGGGACGGTGGCTATGCAGACCGCTATAAAGAACTGCGGGTAGCCCAGCAGGGCCTGCAGTTTGCCGCTGATAAAGCCCGGCACCATCATGCCGAGGGCCATAATGCCCGTGGAGATGGCGAAATGGGCCGTCTTGTACTTCTCCCCGGTAAGGCTTATCATGAAGAACATGAAGGCCGTGGTGCCCAGGCCGTAGCCGAACTGCTCCAGCGCCACCAGTGTGTAGATGAAGTCCGCAGGGAGCCCCTGGTTATAGGCCATGTAGACATAGACCAGGTCCGGGGCGTTGAGCATGAAGGCCAGCGGCCAGATGGCGCGGCGCAGGCCGTACCGGGAGATGATCCAGCCGCCCAGCAGGGCGCCGGTTATCAGCGAGGCCAGGCCTATTGTTCCGTAGGCCAGGCCCACCTGCGAGGTGGTAAGGGCCATGCCGCCGGCCCCGGCCGCATCCAGCAGGAACGGGGCGGCCAGCTTCAGCAGCAACGCCTCGCCGAAGCGGAAGAGCAGGATGAAGGCCAGGCCTATGCCCACGTTCTCCAGTTTGAAATAGGCGGCGAAGATCTCGCCGAACTCGGCCAGCTGGCCGGACTTGGCCTGGTCGGGCTTATCCACTGCGGGGTAAGGCAGGAAAACCCTGTGGTAGACGAACAGCAGGCCCATGATAGCCGCCGCCAGCAGCAGCACCTGGGTCCAGCTGTCCTGGATATTGCCGGTGCGGGTCTCAATGCGGCCGGCCAGCATCACCAGCACGCCGGAACTGAACAGCATGGCCAGGCGGTAGCAGAAGGCCCTGATGCCGACAAAGAAGGCCTGCTTCTTGTCGTCCATTGAAAGCATATAGAAGCCGTCCACTGCTATGTCGTGCGTGGCGGACATGAAGGCTATGCCCATAAAACAGGCAGTGGCTACATAAAGGAAATACGGGGTTTTCAAAGAAAGCGCGGCGGCAACCAGCCCAGCGGCCATCAGCGCCTGCGTCCAGGCTATCCAACTGCGCTTGGTGGAGTACATGTCTATCAGCGGGCCCCACAGCATCTTTATAACCCACGGCAGGTACAGCAGACTTGTCCAGGCGGCTATTTCGGTGTTGGACACTCCCATCTTCTTGTAGATGATGACGGCAAGGGAGTTCACTATCATGTACGGCAGGCCTTCCGCGAAATAGGTGGTGGGCACGTAGGTCCAGGGATTGCGTTTTTCCGCTTTGAAAATCATATTCTCCCTTTCACCGGTCCAAAATGGGAATCCCGTCTTTAGCCGCCGCAAGTACGATATTCGCGCAAGCCTCAGCATCGGAAAGCGCCTCATGGTGATTGAGCTGGATGCCTAAATGCCGGCAGACGTCGGGGAGCTTCGTAGGGCGTATGGCCCAGGCTCTGCGGGCAAGCTTGACGGTGCAGAGGAAGGGCGCAGCGGGCGCCGTAACGCCTGCCGCCGCGCAGCAGGCATTGAGAACAGCGCTATCAAAACTGGCGTTATGCGCCGCAAGATAATCCGCGCCGGCCAGGCTCTTCTTGAGCGTCGGCCACAGCCCGGCAAAGGTCGGCTTCTTCGCCACGTGAGACCATTCGATGCCGTGAATATAGGAGAACATGAAACCGCTTCTCGGCGGCCTGATCAGATGGCTTTCGCGCTTGACGATCTTGCCTTTGATCACCGTGACCAAGCCGACGGCGCAGGCGCTGTCGCGGC
>CAMTWW010000136.1:0-1574 GCA_947085555.1 uncultured Elusimicrobia bacterium
CGCTATGCGCGCCAGGCCCGACGAGGTGTATGCCTCCCGAAGGGCGCCCGCTATGCGGGCGGAAAACTTCAGCTGAAGTTTTCAGGTTAATCAACGCCGGGCAGACTGCCAGCCGCGGGAGGCCACAAGCCTCCCGCGGTTTGTTTTAGACACCCTTAATTGCTTATCATTACCATAAGATGAGGAAATTCCGGCTTAGGCTGACCGACGCGCGCCTCAGGGCCGTGCTCAAGGCGCTGCGGGGCTCCGGGCCAGGCCTCGGGGACCTTTTTGAAAATCCTGCCGCCGCACCCGTTTTTTTCAGGCCGCTGCGCGCCGGCCTGAGGCGCGCCGCCACGGCAGGCCCCGGAACCCCGCCTGCCTCCTCGCAGGCCCTGGCCGCGGCAGAGGATTTCACCGAGAGGCTCGAGAAGGTCTTCTCGGATATGGCCCTCCACGGGACGCTCCCTGATGCGCCGGTAAAGGAAGCCCTGCTTTACCTGCAGCGCGCCTGCGGCGAAACCCCGGCGCTTCTTTCACCGGGGGACCGGGCCGGCGCATCCACCAGGATCCGCGGCTTTTCCGCCGGGGCCCGCAAGATCCTTGCCCTGGCCAGGGCCGCGGCCGTGGCCTCCCCTTCCGGTTTTCCGCAAAATCTCAAATTTAGTAGTATATACTCCGGGCTTGACGCCGCTCTCGACGCTTACGAGCGCTGCGCCGAGGCCCTTTTTAGGATATAGGAGCCACCATGAAAAAGCTATTAGCCGCGGCCATCTTGTTCTCCTTCCTTTCCCAGGCCCGGGCGCTGACCATCTCCGTCTACCACACCAGCGACGTGCACGGCTGGTACTCCTCCCGCCCCGCTAAATGGGACAAGGAAAACTCCACCCGCGCCATAGGTGGCTTCCCGGCGCTCTCCGCGCTGGTAAAAAAAGAGAAGAACCCCTGGCTGCTTCTGGACTCCGGCGATATGTTCCAGGGCACCCCTGAAGGGAATTTCACTAAAGGCATGGCTACCGTAGCCCTGATGAACAGGCTGGGCTACTCCGCCGCCGTGGTAGGCAACCACGACTACGATTACGGCGAAGAGAACCTCAAGGCGCTGGTCTCCAGCGCCTCCTTCGCGATGCTGGGCGCCAACGTGTACAGGAAAGAGGACGGCAAGCGCGTGTCCTATCTGCAGCCCTATACTATCATCGAAAGAGCTGGGAAAAAAATAGCCGTGCTGGGGTTGGCCGGAAAGCATACAACCACTTCCACCCTGCCCGCCAATGTCAAACACCTCGATTTCCTCGACGAAAAAACCGAAGCCGCGAAATGGACGGCTGAGATAAAGACAAAAAAACCGGACGCCGTTCTCATCCTGGCCCATATAGGGATAGGCGGCGATACCGCCGGCAGGATCACCGACGTTTCTACCTGGACCTTCACCGCGCAGGAAGCCGCGCATGGGACCATAGGCGTAGCCCGGGCAGCGGGAGGCGCGCAGGCTGTGTTCGGCGGGCATAACCACGCCGGCCTGGCTAAAGGCTGGTACGACCAGGAAAGTTCCACGCTCCTCCTGGAGATCGGAAGAGCGTCGTGTAGGGAAAGAG
>CAMTWW010000137.1:0-1660 GCA_947085555.1 uncultured Elusimicrobia bacterium
CCCTCAGGGCTGAGATCTTCCCGCCGGCTTTCAGGCGGGCGGCTATTTCCCTCACCTGTCGCTCGCCCATGCCGTAGACAAGCAGGTCGGCCTTGGAGTCGAGCAGCACGCTCTTGCGCACCTTGTCCGACCAGTAGTCGTAATGGGCGAAGCGGCGCATGGCGGCCTCTATGCCGCCGAGGACTATCGGGGCGTCGGGATAGGCCTCGCGGGCGCGCTGGGAATAGATGATAGCGGCCCTGTCCGGGCGCCGGCCGGGGCGGGCGCCGGGGGAAAAATCGTCGGAGGAGCGGATCTTCCTGTTATGGGTGTACTTGTTTATCATCGAGTCCATATTCCCGGAGGAAACTCCGAAGAACAGGCGCGGCCTGCCGAACCTCCTGAAATCGGCGCAGCTCTCCCAGTGCGGCTGTGCCAAAATGGCCACCCTGAGGCCTTCCGCCTCCAGCACCCTGCCGACCAGCGCCATGGCGAAAGAGGGATGGTCCACGTAGGCGTCGCCGGTCACCAGGACTACGTCCACGGCGTCCCAGCCCAGTTTTTTCATCTCTTCGGGAGTAAGCGGAAGGAAACCCATAATTAAATAATAGCAAATGGCCGCTGTCATTAAGGGCTCGCAGATTTGGGACCCCGAACAGCGGGCTCAAGGCATGAGTAACGGCAGGGCCAATCCCGTAATCACAAAAAATCTTTAACTAAATTTTAGCACTTTCCTGTTATTGACATAGGTCAATATTATTCCTATACTTATCCTTATTCATTAACAGCCAGGAGGATACCGATGAAAACGACTCTTCTTTCCCTTATAGCCTTCACGCTCTTCTCTCCCGCTTTCGCCGCCGAAACAGGCGACCCTGAGCGGGGGCTTTCCTTCAGCCAACTGCTCAGCCGCGTGGCCGCAGCCTATTCCTCGCCGGCTCCGGAGCAGGTTCCCGCGCCAGCGTCGGAGGACCCGGACAGCTTGTTGAGCGACGGGCGGTTCTGGATAACCGTCAAGGCCGCCGATAAATACCAGCGCACCAAGCTCCTTGAACTCGGCATGGACATAGTCGAGGTCGGCGGGACCGAATCCCGCGGCTTCGCCCGCAGCGAGGCAATAGAGAAGATCGGCGAGAAGGGCTTCATAATCTCGGACAAGGTCTCCATCTACGAATTCAACAAGGACTTCCCGGCGGTCGACAGCGCCTATCATAACCTCGACGAAACCGTCGCCGTGCTCAAGGAACTTGCCGCCGCCCACCCCGCCGAAACCTCGCTGTTCTCCATCGGCAAGAGCGTCGAGGGCCGCGACATCTTGGCGCTGCGCGTCAATCCCGCTGAGAAAGGCGAAAAGCCGAGTTCCAGGCCCGGCGCGGTCTTCCTGTCCTGCCACCACGCCCGCGAGCACCTGACCAATGAGGTCGCGCTCCTCTTCGCGGTCTGGCTGCTGGAGAACAAGGGCTCGCCCGAGGTCCGGAAGTATCTCGATACCCTGGACATCTACATCATCCCGATCGTCAACCCGGACGGCAAGGAATTCGACATCGCCACCGGCAAATACAAATGGTGGCGCAAGAACCGCCGCGCCAATCCCGACGGGACCTACGGGGTGGACCCCAACCGCAACTACGACGCGCGCTGGTGCAAGGCGGGCGCCTCAACCTCCCCCTCCTCCGACGTC
>CAMTWW010000138.1:0-15333 GCA_947085555.1 uncultured Elusimicrobia bacterium
AAACGGCGGGCGGGGTGAACGGCGCGGTATTAATGAAAGAGCTTAAAATCAGTTCCGGCGCGGCTTCGTATCTGGCGCATAAGGGTAGGGAATTGGCGAAGGCGGAGCATTTAAGCATTTAAGCAACGTCCCCCATTCGCCCCCGTAAATGATAATGCCCGCAAGCGCAACTTGCGGGCATTGTCGTCGGTGCGGCCGTTCTTGCCGCGTACGCGGGATGGGGTTTACTTCTTTCTGCCTGAAAATTTCAGGAACCTGAAAGTAACGGCGAACCCGTTCTTGTTCTCTATCTCTTTTTTTACGTCGGAAAAAAAGCCGTCGAGACGCTCTTTTTTCAGGGCGGCCGTCAGGCCGGCGGCCGGCCCGGAGCCTCTCATCCAGCTTATCGCCGAGGAGGCGTCCTTGAACCTGTGTTCCAGCGAGCATTCTTCCAGCCTTTCAATAGCCAGGCCGCTTTTTTCGGCGCTCCTCCTGAAACTCTGCATATCCGGCGGGAAATTTATCGGAGGGAAACACCTGATGTAGCCGGGGTTCCTGAAAAGCACCGGCATGACCGTTCTTTGAAACTCGGTGAGAGATTCGTGGGTATTTATCAGCATGGCCGCGGTGCCGCCGGTGTCCAGCGCCCGGCAGATCAGTTCTAACAGCCTGTCCAGCGGGCAGTATTCGGCGGCCCAGAACGAGCCGATAAGATCGGCGGACCCGGCCGGGCGGCTTCCGAGGAACCCAAGCATTTCGGCCCGGGTGAAGCTCGTTGCCGACAGCGCGCCGGCGCGGAGCTTTTCCGCCTCGTGGAGCATCGCCTCCGAATTGTCGCAGCCTTCCACCAGGCCGCCGGGGCTTACCGCCTGGTCCAGGAGCAGGGAGGAATAACCGGTACCGCAACCCAGGTCCAGGCAGCGCATACCTGGCCGCAGGCCCAGCCCGGAAATGAATTCCTTAGTCGCTTGCTTAAGCATGGGCCGGGTCTCGGCGGACTCGTAAGTCAGCGCCCTCAGGTCGTAGTCTTCCCGGTATGCGTCTTCCCCGGACCTGGAGAGCTTCCCCGCCAAGCTGAACAGCGTCCGCAGCAGGAGGTTCATGCCGGCTCCGCAGCCGTTTTCATGGCGGCGAGCTTCCTGTCCCTGTCGTTCCTGAACAGCGCTTCCCAGAAAGGCAGGGCCTCGCCACCGTTAGTCACGTGGCTGATGGGGAATTTCCTGACTTCGTCGAGGTCTATATTGCCGGCCGTCGGCCATGAAAAGATCTCGATCTCGAAAGTCGTGCGCTCTTCCGGCTGCCTGTCGGGCTCGACGGCCATCCTGAATGCTCCCGCGGCTCCCGCCCGGGAGTATACGTCCTTCCAGAAAGAAAAGCGCGGGTGCGCGGCGGCGCGGCTCCGCCTCTTCAGGATATTGAAAACGTTCATGACAAAATAATTCGCGGTGCCGGCCCGGCGGTTCGAGACGGCGTTCTCCCTTAATATCTCGTCGAGGGAAAAGCCCGTCGCCGCCGAAACCGTTTTCAGCAGGTCGCTCATGTAAATAGGCCCGTGAGGCCCGTAGGTGCCGATATCCGAGACGTTCCTCAGGCGCAGCTGCCTGATAAAGTCCAGGTTCGCCAGCCCGAAGCGCAGAACAGCCGCGAGCTCGTCCTCGTTCACCCCCCGGGCCAGCGTCATGGAGAGGATGGTGGGGATCTTCAGCTTTTTCAGATTGCCCAGCGCCCGCATTTTTTCGGAGGAGAGGTCGCGGCCGTTGAAAGCCGCGTGGGTAGACGGGCGGAAGCCGTTCAGGGAAAAGATGCAGTAATCCAGCCCGCTGTCCTTGAGAAGGGAGGCGTAAGAGGCGGAAGCCAGCTTCAGCCCGTTCGTAAGCAGGACCGCACGTTTTTCAGGGTGGCTGCTCTTTACGTGCTTTATAAGGTCCGGCAGTTCCGGGCGCAGGCAGGGCTCCCCGCCCGAGAAAACGATGTGCCTGGCCGGAGACGACGCGATCAGGCCTTTGATCCTGTCGACCGTGAATTCCCTGCCCCTCTCAGGCAGGTAGCACCACCGGCAGGAAAGGTCGCAGGCATAGCTTACCGGTATCACCAGGCCATAATGGAGCGGCCGGTTCTTTTTGGTCGAGGAGCACTTCAGGTACAGGCCGGCGTCGGTGTCCGCGACTTCCCAAAAATCTCCGTGTTCGCCGCACTTCTTTTCAATGACGGCTTTGCCGCCGGCCAGGTAAAGCTCCGCGTCGATCTCGCGGAGGCAGGCGGGACAGAGGCTCCTGGTTTTTTTGATCAGCTGTCGGTCCATTAAGGTCTTTAGAGCTCTATTTGCAGCCCAGCTTGCGGTAGAGCTTCGGTACCGGGCGGTTCCCCAGCGAATCCATAACCTGCTTTATGGCCCCCGGATCTTTCAGGGGGAGTTTCCCGTTGGACAGCCGGTCTATCTCCTTGTAGGCCAGCTGGCTTATGCAGCCGTGCGTGTGCTTCGGGAAGCTTTCAAGCATCCTTTTATATATCTCCCCGAAAGCCTCCTCTCTTATGTTGCCGAAGCCGATCGGCACGAAATCGCAGGGGCAAACGTCCCCGTCGCCGTTAACGTAGACATGGGTCCTGGCCGCGCTGCAGCCGAAGTTGTTTATGGTGCCTATGTGCGGTAGCGACATTATCGCGGGCAAAGCAGGGTCCTGGTTTATTTCATACTGCAGCTCTACGAACTTCATCACATCCCGCTCCTCCAGCATCTCGAACTCGCCCTTGATGAGTTTCCCGCAGGGCTTCGGCCTCAGGATCCTTATCTCATGCACGCCAAGCCCGCCGGCGAACTTAATGAACTCGTAAATTCTCCCGGAATAAAGAATATCCTTCGTGATAACCATCGAGATCGCCGTATAAAGCCCCGCCTCTATCGAATTTTTCAAAGCCGCGACGGCCTCGCTGTAGGCCTGAGCCGAGTTCCTCTTGCTGTTATGCTCCTCCTCGATGTGGCTGTCCAGGCTCACCACTATGGCTGTAAGCCCGGCCGCCTTAAGCGCGCGCGCCCGCGCCTGGTCGAGAAGATGCCCGGAGGTAAAAAGCAGTGTGTAGGAACGGTCGTCCGCAAGGGAGATAAATTTTTCCAGGTCGGACCGCAGCAGCGGTTCACCGCCGGTAAAGCCTATGCAGGCGGCGCCCATGTCCTGCGCCTGCTTGATCGAGCGGCCCAGGATTTCAAAGCCCAGGTCCGAACTGCTGCCTCCTGAATTACTGCAGTAGCTGCAGCTTAGGTGGCACCTGTTCGTAACCGAAAAATAGACCGAAAGCGGATTGATCTTCCCCCTGGCCACGTTCGCGAAATAGCGCATCGCGGTCGTATAGGACCTGGTATTGAGCGGCGTATAGGTAGTGTTGACGAAAAGCCTGCCGTTAAGGTCCGTCACCTTTTCGAACCGCATTTGCCGCGCCATGAACCATAGGAACCTTGGAGGCAGGCTGAACAGGTCTCCGCTCAGGGCGGCGGCGCCCAGGCGCAGGTATTTTAAGATCCCGGTGTAATGTTTTGCTCTCATATATCACCCCATATGCAGATCGGCCAGGGAAAAAAATGCGACAAGGAGGATGTTTATAAATATCGCCTTGGAGAGGCGGGGGTTACGCATAACGGTCCCCCCTGCGAGCAGCAGCGCGGCGGCTGCGGCGCCTCCCAGGTATACCTTCCCGCACATTCCCAGCAGGTACGGCAGCAGCGAAACAGGAATGCCGGCCAGGGCCAGGAACACTGCCACTTTGCGGGCTTTCTGTTCCCCGATCAGCAGCGGAAGAGTCGACCCGCGCCCGGCCTTGTCGCCCGGCGAGTCTATAATATCGCGCATGATCTCGTAGGCCATGATGTTGAGGAAGAACCAGGCCGGGAAAATATAAAGGCTGTCGCGCCGGGAAGATGAATTCCCGCCCGATGTCAGGGCAAGCGCTAAGGGGTAGATGGAAACCACAATGAGCGAAATTGCGGCCTCCTTGAAGATCCCGAGCCTTTTGGAATATAGATTATAAAGCGCGACCCCGCCTGAAAGCGGCACGATGACGGCCGGGAACCACCGGTTCACAAAAAAAGCGCAAATAACTCCCGCGGAAAATAACGCCGGCACAAGCCAGCCGGCAAGTCCCGCCGGCAGCCGCTTGCCGACTAACATGCTCTCCGGCCGGTTCAGCCTGTCATACCGCATGTCGCACAGGTCGTTCATAAGATACCCCGCGCACAGAATAAAGAACAGGGACGCTGTGCCCCTCAGGAAGACGGTAAGGAGCGGCGGAGAAAGCAGCGCGCCCACGGAGCCGCAGGCGTAAGCCGAGATGGTGAACACTCCCGCGAGGATAGAAAATATCTTTCCAAGATTAACCAGGAGCGACATCTTAATTCCCGGCCTTTTCCGGGGAAACGACGGCCCGCGCGGCCGCGTACTGCGGCCAATAGCGGGGCTGGACTGCGATATATACAGTTATCATTTCTTCGGCATGCAGCGGTCGCGGATCTCGGTGAATTTCCTCATTACTTCCCTCTTTTCCCCCAAGCCTTTCGCGTTCTTCAGGTCGCGCATTATCAGCGAGTACATAGCGATCGCGTCTTTGGGAGCGATTTCCAGGCGCGTGTCGGGAAGGCCTTCCAGGCCGCTGAAAATCAGCCATTGCCCGCTTACACGGGCCACTGAAAGCTCATTTATTACAACTTTCTCCTTGAATTTTACCCGGCCGGGATTAAGTAGGACCGCGTGCAGCAGGCCGTCCAGATGCATAGACTTTCTGACCAGCCAGTTCCCGATGTCGGAGATCCGGTACGAGGCCTCCCAGCCCGGCTTGAACAGCGCGTTGATAATGAGGAACTCTTCCGTCTCGTCCAGTTTCCCGTCCTTGAAGAATTCCTTTATATTCAGCACTCCCTCGTCGGTGAGCGGTACCACCAGCGTGGGCTCTATGGCGACGTTAAGCCCCCTCTCAACCTCCACCCCGCCGTCCTTGAGGAGGACGGTGAACCCGGTCCCCTCGTGCTCTTCCAGGATTATATAGACGGCGTCGAACATCCCTTTCGCGAACTCAACGGCGGCGGGGATCTTCGCCGCCTCCTTCAGCGCTTTTTCAAGCTTCATCTCACCGGCGCTGAAGTTCTCCACTTTCCCGCGCGCATAGCGGGTGCGGTTTCCCGCCTGTTCGTTGCGGCAGTAGCAGCCGGCAAAAATAGTCGATATTACGGACAAGAGTATTATTTTTTTCATTTTTTCCTTAATATGCACTGTCCTCTGGCCCTACAATTTATCCCGCTAGTCGCTGCGATTTCCTAGAGCGATTATATCAAAATCTAGAATTCAGGCGAAAAGGCTGTCCCCTACCCCTTCTAAACACACAAAGGCCCAGAACCTCCTGCCTCGGCTCCAGGTTAAGTGAAAGAGCACGCTCATAAAGCTGGCTCTTTCACTTAAGGGTGCGCGGTAGAGGCTTAGTTGCTCAGCATCTTCATTATTCCCAGTTCTTCCCGGTATTTGACCGCAGCCAGTACCAGGAAAGCCAGGATAGCGACGACCAGAAAAGCGAAGGTGTCGGCGTTCACCGCGCCCCTGGGCGGCGGAGGAAGGACCAGGTTCTCCTGTCGCTCGCGCACATAGTCCGCGTACATGTCGCAGGCGGAGATTAAATATACGGGCCGCAGAAAGATCATGATCATCCCGGTCGATACAACTATAGGGACCCCGGCCCAGAAATAGAACTTGTAAATCTGGCTCTCCACCGGCGCTTTGAAGTCCGCAAGCTGCGGGAACTGGATGAACATGACAATGGTCCCTATATACGTCCCTATGCCTATTATCCAGCAAAGGGCCGAGTACCCGCTGCGCAGTACCATAACGTCAAGAGTCTTGCTGCGCACCAGGCCCACCGACCTTTTTCCCGCGTCTATAAGCCCGCGCCCGGTAACCAGTCCAGGCAATATGCCGATGGTCGCCACCTTCCAGGCATAATACAGGGCCTCGCTCAGGGCCTTATCGAGGGGGCTGCGCCTGTCGTTCTTCTTCGGCAGGCGGTCCAGGATGCGGGTCACCGTCCACCAGCCGTCTATCCAGTGGAACAGCCACAGCGGCCAGGCGCGGGGCAGCACCAGCTTAAGGCAGGCGGGGATGGTGGACTCCCTTCCCAGCCTGTGCTGCACGTGCACGGCGCCCATACAGCCGGAGAGTATGCCCAGCGGGAAGGCGACCAGCCCGACGCAGACGAAGGACCAGAGGAAAAGAATCAGGTCGGGCAGAGAAGCCTCGTCGGATTTCCCGGCCGTCTCCCACACTTCCTCCGGGATCCAGCCTATCATCTGCACCCAGAGATAATAGCCCGCCGCTATGCAGGCCCACTGCAGCAGCGCGAAAGTTATGAGCTCCTTCTCCGTGAAGATCAGCTTCACCGCGAACTTGATCCGCGCCAGGAAGCCTGAGAGCCCGGCGCCAAGGGTCGGACGGGAGTCGCTCATTAAAGGCGAGGCGGAAACTTCAGCCCGCACTTTTTCCATTTCGGAGAAATATTCTTTAAAGCCCATAGCGTTAATCATATAAAAAAACCGGGCCCTTTTCAGGACCCGGTTTTTTTTACCGTTGGCGCGGCTCTAGTTGCAGAAGCCCTGGTAAGTGTTTATCTTCTCAGTGCTGGAAGCCTTGCCCTGGTAATCGGCAAGGTTCTTTTCGCCCTGCACGAACCTGGCGCTGATGTCCCGGGTGGTGGTTTCGATGTAGTAGCGCACGTACATAGTGCCGGGCCGGCTGACCCAGATGGTGCTGCAATGGGGGGAGTTAGGGTAACCTGGATAGTACCCGGGGTACTGGGGATACTGGCCGAAGTTCTTGGTTAACTCGGGGTTGGACGCCGAGGGGACCTTGACTTCATCCTGGGAGCCGATAGCGGCTTCCACGGTTTTAAGGGCAAGCTCTTCGCCGGCGCTCTTGACTCCGGCGCGGCAGACCGTCTGGGGGTACTGGTAAGTGCAGGATTCATAGCCGGTCCGCTCGGGGGACCTTTCCACTTTCGTGAGCAGGTTCCCGCTTAGGTCGAAGTTCTGGCCTAACTGGGCGGCGGTGAGCGTGAAATTCTCACCCAGGTTTATGTCCTTGTCGAACTTTAATTTTATGACAGTGGCCGGGTCGGCATTGGCCACTTCCAGGGTCAGCAACTTCTTCTTGCCGGATTTGCCCATGGTTATCTTCGTAGAGAACCGGCCCGGGTTCAGAACGGCATCCCCGGCAGCCTTGTTGACTTCCCACTCGACCACCTGAGCCTTATCGGCGCTTTTGGTCTTGGCGAAAGTTATCGGTTCAGTTACCGACAGCATACCGTTGAATTTCACGTCGTCGCAACCGGCCAGGAAGGCCGTCATGGCCGCGATCCCTAAGCCGGATAATATTTTTTGTTTCATTATAAGTCTCCTTAATTTTCCATTCCCCGCTATCGATTGATGCAGAACTATGGTGTTGCCCTGCTATTCAGTATACAAAATAAACCCGGCCTTCATAGGGACAGAAGTCCCGGCTTTTGCGGGGAAAAGGACCTATGCGTAATTAGGTCCTTCGGGCAATGGCTTTGAAGAGAAAAGCGCGGTGCGGATTTTTTTGTATTATATGCAGGAGCAATATGAGCGAAAAATACCGGTTTCCGGTTCTTGCAGCGGCTGCCGCGCTGGCTTTCCACCTTTTCGCGGGGGTTTCCTTTATCCGCTCCGCCGCGGCCACTTACGACGAGACCGTGCACCTTTCCAGCGGCTACTCCTACCTTCACACCGGGCGCTACGTGATGAACATCATGGACCACCCGCCTTTCTCGGAGATGCTCTCCGCCCTGCCGCTGCTGGCGCTCGCTCCCAAAACTTTTACCGCCCACCCTTATTTCGCCAATTTCATGCCTTATCATTACGGCGACCTTTTTCTGTACCAGAACACCGTCTCTCCGGGGCGGCTGCTTAATACCGCCCGCGTATTCACTTTCCTTGTCTGGACGGCGCTATCAGCCGGCTTCATCTGGCTGTTCGCTTCGCGCCTGCAGTCGCCGGCCGCGGCCGCGCTCAGCCTGGCCGTTTTCAGCTTCATGCCTGTCTTTATCTCCAATAACGCCCTTATAAGCACGGATGCGGCGGCGGCTGTTTTCTATTTCGGCGCTTTCGCCCTGGGCTGGCTCTTCACCGCGGTAAAGCCGGTTCAGAAAGAGGGAAAACGCGGGCAGAAGAAAGAAGCCGCGGACGCCGGAAGGCTGTGGTATTGGGCGGCGCTCGCCGGTGTCGTTTCCGGGCTGGCGCTGGTCTCCAAGTTCAGCATGTTCATCGTCCCGCCCATGGTGGCGGCCTTCTGGATAGCGGATAATTTTATCTGGCCGCGCATGAAGTTCACAAAACTGCTGGGCTATCTTCTCATTTACGGAGCCGCCTGCCTGCTGGTGGCGGCTTTGGTTTACAAGGGCGACCTCGGGCTTTACTGGGACGGGCTTTCCGCCACGCTGCGGAGGCTCGATACGGGCCGTTCCTCCTTTGTGATGGGCCACTACACACTTAAAGGCGTGTGGTGGTATTTCCCCGCCGCGCTGGCCGTTAAGACGCCGCTACTGGCCCTGCTCGGAGCGCTGGCCGGGGCCTGGCTGGTCTTTAAGAATTTCCGGAAGGATTACTTGTGGCTCATTCTTCCTCCGGTCATCTTTTTCGCGGCCTCCCTGACCGCCAATGTGCAGATAGGCTACAGGCATATAATGCCGGTCATGCCTTTTATCGCCGTGCTGGCCGGCCTTGCCCTGGCACGGCTGCTGGAAGTGAAAAGGGGAGCATGGCTTGCCGCCGCGCTGCTGGGGTTGAACGCCGTTTCGGTCCTGCGCGCGCATCCGCATTACCTGGCTTATTTTAACGAGCCTGCAGGGGGACCGGCCAACGGCTACAAACTTTTTGTCGATTCCAATCTGGACTGGGGGCAGGACGTTAAGGGAGTGGCCGATTATTTAAACACCATCGGGAACCCGCCGGTGTTTTTCTCCTATTTCGGCGTGGCCAGACCGGAAAGCTACGGCATAAGGTATAGCCCGCTGGGCATCGTCTCGAACGTGGAACTGAAGGGGACAGGCGAGCAGGCCTGCGGCCTGAAGGACGTCCTCCTGGCGGTTTCGGCCACCAATCTGCAGGGCACCTATTATCCGGATAAGGGAACCTTCTCCTGGCTTAAAGCCAGCAAGCCGGTTTTTACGGCGGGCTATTCTATTTTTGTGTATAATCTTTCTTCGGACAGGGAAGGGCTCGAAAGGCTCGCCGCCCTCCTCGACAGGGAAGGCCGCAACGCCGAGGCCGACTGTCTTTATTCGAGAGCCGGAAAATAACTCTGTGCCGATAAAAAAGACTATAAAATGGGGAGCCCTGGTCTTCGCCGTCTCCACGGCTGGCTTTATCGCTTTCAGCTATTTCCTGGACGCCAGGAAAAAGGACTGCCTGGAAGGGGAAGGGCGGAAGGCGGCGGAAGCCTGCACTTTCCTTATAGGCAGGCATACCGCCGGCTACAAGGCGGAGTATTTGCTGAGGCGGGCCCGGCTTTCGGAAAAAGCGGAGAGCTGGGACGAGGTCCTCGCCGACCTGAACGAACTGCTTGCCATTAAAGTCGCCGCGCAGGTGCCGCAGGAGCAGGTACTGGCCGCTTACGAGGGGCTGATCAAAGCGCATTCCAAAAAAGGCGATACAGCGGAAGCGCGGAAATACACCGAGCTCGCCGCGCAGAGCGGCAGCAAGGAGCCGGGGATTTATATTTCACTGGCCGGCGCTTATATAGAAGCTAAAAAATTCCAGGAGGCGCTGAACCTGCTCGGGACCGCCGGTGGTCTCGAAGGCGCGAAGAAACACCCTTATTACAACACGCTGGCCTCGGCCTATGAAGGGCTGAACGATTTTCCGAAGGCTTATGAGTCCCTTAAAACCGGCCTTACCGTACCCGCTCCCAGGCCCGTTCTGGCCGCTACCTCGAAGCATCTGGGCCTGGTCTGCTTCGAGCTGAAGCGCTACAAGGAAGCCGAAACCTATTTAAGTTACACCCTTAAAGCCGGCCTGGACTGCCCGGAGTGCGGCCTGCTGCTGACTACCATACGCGGAGCTCTTGAGGATTTGGACGACAGTCCCGCCCCCCCGCCGAAAAAGAAGCGGAAATAGGTCTATATTTTATACACTATCCCTGCTGTCATCTGGAATTTCACGCTCTCCGCCCTTTTTGGAATACAGCTATGATCAAACTTTGCGCGGCAGTTTTGTTCTTCGCAGCGCCCGCGGCCCCGGCCTCCGCAGAGCCCTTCAGACCAGGATCCTATATTAAAAACGTCCTGGACGCCTCCCCGACGCTCCGGCAGGCGGAGGCTAGCTTCAGGCAGGCGGAGAATTCCTACAAAACCGCGTTGCTGGACGCGGCTCTCCCGTCATTCACGCTCAGCCTGTCCGATACTCTTTACGACGATCAGAACAAAAGTCTGCGCCTGGACAAAGACGCGGTCGCCTCCAGCCTGTCCGCTTCCTGGAACCTGTACGATTCCGCCTCCAGCCCTGTGCGCAGGATAAAAACAGCCAGGCTGGATTACGAGGCCGCAAGGCTTGCCTACCTGACCGCGAAGCAGAACGAGGCCGTGAAGGCGCTGGCCCGGTTTTACTCGCTGTATTCGGCGCAGCGGCGCATAGGCGCCGCCAGGACGAACCTGGCTTCCCGCGAGCGGCAGTACAAGGACACGAACGAGCAGTTCCAGTCCGGTACCAGGAGCCGCATAGAGGTGACGCAGAGCGAGGGGGACAAACTACAGAGCGAGCTCTCGCTGGCGCAGGCGGAAACCGCCGAGATCAAGGCCCTGATGGCCTTTAATGAACTTATCAACGCCGAGCCCGACGCGCCCCAGGCGGTGGAAATAAGCACGCTGTCGGCGAATATAAAACTGCCCCTGCCGAAAGAGGACGTCGCTAAGGCGCTCGAGAACAACTTCGGCCTGCGCCGGCAGAAGCTCTCCCTGCAAAAGACGAGGCTTACGAACCGCGCGGGAGTTCTTTCCAACTATCCCCGCTTCAAGGTGGACGCGGCCTGGCGGAAAACGGCACTGGGCCTGCTTGGCACTCCTGGCGGCTCCTGGGACGGCAACCCGGCCTACAGCTTGGGCGCTTCTTTAAGCCTTCCTTTCGGCTTCCTGGGCGCGCAGAACTACCTGGAGGTGAAGACCCTGGAAGCCGCTCTCAGGTCCGCCGAGCTGGAGATAGAGAATTCGGCGCGCGCGCTCAAGACCAGCGTGTTGTCGGCGCAGAAAGATATAGAATTGCAGGTGAAATCCAGCCGGCTGCTCGAGTTTCAGGTAAAGACGCAGAAGGAAACCACCGACAACCTGCTGGGCGAATATTCCCTGGGCGGCGCGTCGTTCCTCCAACTGGACAGCGCCCAGACGAAGCTCCTGGATTCCAGCAACGGCCAGATCACGGCCGCCAACGACCTGGACCTGGCGCTGGCCAACTACAGGGTGCTGCTCGGCGAGAAGATCTGGGAATAAACTTATGAAAAAAATCGTTAAACCCGCATTTTGGCTCGTTCTCCTGGCGCTGGCGAGCGCCCTCGGTTTCGCCGGCTATACCCGCTACCAGAAAATGCTGGTGCGCGAGGACCTTTCGGATTTTATCAGGGAGGTGAGCAAAGGCGACCTCAAGCTGGACATGCAGGAATCCGGGGAGCTGGTCTCCCGCGACGCCGTGGATATTTTTCCTCCCAGCAAGGGCTTCATCGTGGAGATCCTGAAAAAAGAAGGCCAGTACGTGGAGAAGAGCGAGAAGATAATGATGTTCAAGGGCGGCGAGCGCATAGACTCCACCCAGTACGTGCCGGTCCCCATAGTGGCGCCCCGCTCCGGGCTGCTTACCCGCTGTATAAGCAGCGGCTGGCGCGGCGGCAGCGAAGAAGAAGTCCGCGAGGGTAAGCGCGTGGACGGCTCGGGTTCCTGCGTATCCCGCGTGGTGGACATGAACACCCTGGCGGTGAACCTGCAGGTGAGCGAGATAGATATCTTCAAGCTCAAGCTGGGCATGCCTGTCTTCATAACCTTCACGTCCATCCCCGGGGAGAAATTCTCGGGAAAGATAGACGTGGTCGCGCCCATGGCCGAGAGCAAGTCCAGCAACTGGGGCGGCGCCGGCAGCAAGGTTTTCCGCGTGGTGATAAAGATCGACAAGCCCAGCCAGAAGATGCGCGTGGGCATGAGCGCCGTGGTCACCGCTAATATGCAGGCGAAGAAGAACGTGCTTAAAGCCCCCATAGAAACCCTTTTCCAGGAAGGTCTGAATCATTACGTCTACCGGCAGAAGGCCGGCTACGAGTACGAGAAGCTGGTGGTTTTCCCGGGCCTGAGGTCGGAAGCCGAAGTGGAGCTGGCCGGCCCGGTCAAGCCCGGAGATAAACTTTTCACAGCCATGCCCGAGGGCTTAAAGTGAGCATAAAGTGTTCAGACCTTACCAAGGTTTACGAAGGGGGGAAGGCCGGCTGGCCGGCTCTCTGCGGCGTTTCATTCGACATTAAGCCGGGGGAGTTCATAGCCGTCACCGGGCCTTCGGGCTGCGGCAAATCCACGCTGCTTAACATCATAGGGCTCCTGGACGAGCCGAGCGGGGGGAAATACTCTCTTAACGGCCGGGATGTGTTCACCCTTTCGGACCTGGAGCGCTCCGAGACCCGCCGCGACGGGATAGGGTTTATTTTCCAGTCCTTCCATCTGCTGAACAGGCTTTCTTCCGTCGAGAACGTGGCCCTCCCTCTTATGTACGCAGGGGCGGACAGTGCCGAGATGCATGAGCGCGCCCATTCCCTGCTGCGCAGGGTGGGGCTGCACGGCAAGGAAAAGAAGATCCCGCTGGAGCTTTCCGGCGGAGAGCGCCAGCGCGTGGCCATAGCCCGCGCGCTGGCCAATTCCCCGAAGCTTATCCTGGCCGACGAGCCTACCGGCAACCTGGATTCCGCCTCCAGCAAAGAAATAATGCAGATGCTCGTAGACCTTAATGCGGAAGGTATAACCGTGATCATGGTGACGCACGACAAGGAACTGTCGGCCCGGGCCGGGCGCAATCTCCGGATGCGCGACGGGAGACTGGAACAATGAGAGCCCTGCTTAACGCCGTCAAAACGGGTTTCACCGAGATCTGGGCGCACAAGACGCGCTCGGTGCTCAGTTTCCTGGCCATAGCGGCCGGCTCGGTGGTCTTTATAGACGCCTTCTCCGCCATCTTTGCCACTTACGCGAACCTTGAGAGGCAGAAAGAAGTTTACGGCATGGCCAGGATGAAGATCTCCCAGAATTACAGCCAGACCTGGTCCTCACCCGACGACTATGTCCCGCCGCCTGTTTTCAGGTACGAGGACGTACTGAGGCTGCGGGAGAAACTGCCCGAGCTGTATATGGTTTCCCCTGAGGGCCGCGACTGGCGGAACGTGCTGACATACGGGGAGCACCGGCTGACCACCAGCCTTATGGGCGTGACCCCGGAATGGGTAAAGAGGGATTTTATCTACACGCTCAAGGGCCGCTTCCTGGACTGGCACGACGTGGAAAATAAGCTCAGGGTATGCGTGCTGGTTAAAAAGGCCGCACCTCCGCCCGGCAGCAGTTTCAATAAGAGTATGCTGAAGAAATATAATTATACCGGCGGCTTCGATATGCTGGTGGCGCACAACGACCTGCTCGGCAAGACGGTTAATATAGACGGCTTCACTTTCACCGTTATCGGGATCCTCGAGGAACTCCCCTATTCAAAGCGCACAGCTTCGATCACGGGGTATTCCCAGGATTATAAAATACTGGCGCCTGTCACCACGCTGGTCCATTACAATTTCATAGGCCAGCAGTCCCTGGACCTGAATATAGACACCGGCAGCGAACAGAATTTCGACGAGTCGATGCGGAAGGTTAACAACTTCCTCAAGATACGCTTCGGCGACGGGGATTTCTTTATAGTGGAAAATCAGCTGGAAATTATCCGCGAGAGGATCGCCGCCAGCATCAAGTCGGCGCTGGTCACTATTTCCCTCGGGATGCTGGCCTTCCTCGCCGGCGGCATAGGCATAATGAACGTCACCCTGGCCACGGTGTTCGCGCGCACCAGGGAGATAGGCGTGCGCCGGGCCATCGGCGCCAGCCGCCGTGATATCATGCTGCAGTTCGTAGTGGAAGCCGTGATGCTGGGGCTTATAGGCGGCGTGCTCGGCTCCGCCCTCGGGTATTTGTGGGGGGTGCCCATGAAGGTAATGCTGGGGATGGGCGGCAGTCCTATCAAAGCCTGGATGCCGCTGGTGGCGGTTTTTATAGCCGCCTTCACGGCTTTCGTTTTCGCCATCTACCCCGCCTGGGTGGCCGCCGGCCTTAAGCCCGCGGACGCGCTGCGCGCCGAGTAGGATTCTGCGCCCGGGGCCCGGGTCGTTAGAAGCTGTTTTCCTGTTTGCGGGGGGGCGGCGGCGGCGGCTCCAGTTTGGGAAGGGTCATCATCTCGTTGACGCACTGCTCCAGCTCTTTTGTCGTGCAGCCTTTTTTCAGGAACTTGATACGTGGATTCTCCTGTACCATCCTGCGGATAAGGCCCATGAGAGTGGACGAAAAAAAGATAACCGGGATCACCGCTGTTTCCGGGTAGTTGCGCAACTGGTTGTAGCTTTCTACGCCGTTGGCCCCCGGCATATTGAAGTCCATGGTTATCAGATCCGGCAGCAGTTCCCTGGCCTTCGCCACCCCGGAAAGGCCGTCGGCCTCATGGGAAACCGTGAATCCCTTCGCCTCAAGGAAATCTTTCAGCAGAGCGGACAGATTCTCGTCGTCGTCAATTATAAGAACTGATTTTGCCACGTTTCTCGTTCCGCGCGGCGCTACGCCTCCACTTCGAATTCTTCCTTGCCGGCGCCGCAGACGGGGCAGAGCCAGGCGGCGGGCAGACCCTCGAAAGACGTGCCGGGGGGGATATTGTTATCAGGGTCGCCCACGGCGGGGTCATAGACGTAGCCACAGAGCTTGCAGACATATTTTTTCATTAGTTTCTCCAGAGGCCGTGCAGGTTGCAGTATTCCCGCGCGACCAGGGTCTTGGGGGTGAAGCAGAAGCAGAAAACGGCTTCCGCCGGCTGGCCGGGCTTCAGGAACTCCCTGAACACCTTGCCGTCGGCTATGAGCTCGATCCACTCTATGAAATGCTTCTCTTCCATCGGGTGGGGCGCCGAGCCTACCTTTACCTTAATTCCTTTCTCGGTCTTCTCGATAACGGGGACATGTTTTTCCCTGGAGGCGTCCACCGTATTCTCTTTCACCAGGTTCATGTCCTGCCCGCAGCAGACCAGCGCGCCGGCCAGATCGGAAG
>CAMTWW010000139.1:0-7881 GCA_947085555.1 uncultured Elusimicrobia bacterium
CCCACCCGGCCCCGCAGTTGGTGCAGGCTGGCCAGGCCGAAGCGCTCCGCGTTATTTATCACCATCAGCGTGGCGTTGGCCACGTCTATCCCCACCTCTATGACCTGGGTAGCCACAAGCACCTCCGTGCGGCCCGCCGCGAAATCTTCCATCACCTGCTTTTTGAGCTCGCCGGGCATACGGCCGTGGAGCATCTCCACCCGGCGCCCCTTGAAAAAAACTTTAAGCCTTTCAAATTCGGCTTTAACGGACTTCATATCCTCGGCCTGGGTTTCTTCTATGACCGGGTAAACGATATAAACCTGCCGGCCTTTCGCCACCTCGCCGGCCGCCGCCAGGAAAGCCGTCTCTTCCGTGGCCTCCGTGGTCTTGACCGGCTTGCGGCCCGGCGGCATTTCTTTTATCACGGACAGGTCCAGGTCGCCGTAAAGGGCGAGGAAAAGCGTGCGGGGTATTGGCGTGGCGGTCATTATCAGCATATCCGCCTTGTTCCCCTTAGCCCGCAGGGCGGCGCGCTGCCGCACTCCGAAGCGGTGCTGCTCGTCCACCACCGCCAGCCGCAGGTTCTTGAATTTTACGCCTTCGCTGATAACGGCGTGAGTGCCTATCAAAATATCTATTTCCCCCCCGGCGAGGTCCGCCAGGATCTTTTTCTTTTCCGCCGCCTTCAGCCGACCGGTCAAAAGCGCGAACCGTACGCCAAGGCCTTTCAGGAATTTCCCGAAAGTGATGAAGTGCTGCTCGGCAAGTATCTCGGTGGGGGCCGCGAACACGCTCTGGCCGCCGTTCTCGGCCGCCAGCAGCATCGCGCTCAGCGCCACCACGGTCTTGCCGGAACCCACATCCCCTTCCAGCAGGCGGCCCATGGGCGTGGGGGCCCGCATATCGGCGAAGATCTCGTTTATGGCGTGCGCCTGGGCGGCGGTGAGATGGAAACCAAGGTTCTCGCGGAAAGGCGTCAGCAGATTTTTCTTTATTTCATAGGAAAAGCCCTTCAGCACGCTGCGGGTCTGCCGCTTTTTGATGGCCCAGGCCAGCGCCATAAGCAGCAACTCCTCGTAAATAAAGCGGCGGCGGGCCTGTATCAGCTCGAAATTATTCTCCGGGAAATGTATGGCCCGGGCGGCCAGGTCCCTGGCGTAAAGACCGCGCTTCGCCGCCAGCTCCGCGGGCAGAAAATCCCCCACCGCTTCAGCGCCAGCTCTAACAGCCTCATAAACGGCCTCGCGCATGAATTTCGCGGTGAGACCTTCCGTCAGCGGGTAAACCGGCACTATGCGGCCTATATGCATCTTAAGCGCGCTGGCGTCCTCGTCAGCATAATACTCGTCGGCGCGCAGGCGGCTCAGAAAGAGCGGGTCTTCCGGCGTGCCGGTGATCCACACGGTGCGGCTCGGTTTCAGGTCTTTGTGCAGCATGGCGAATACATCGAAACGGGGATTGTGCCGCTTGAAGAAACTGGCCTCCGCCTCCCCGGAAGGTGTTTCCAGGACGGCCTTGAAAATGCGCAGGCGGCTGGAGGTGTAGAGGTCCCGTATGCTCTTTATTTTTCCCCTGATGACGGGGGCGGGATCGAGGAAGGGCAGCGGCTCCTTTTTTGCGGCCAGGCGGCGGTCCTCCCAGGCGCGGGGAAAATAAAAAAGCAGGTCGTCAGGCGATTTTATGCCGAGCCGCCCGAACAGTTCCGCCTTTTTAGGGCCGATGCCTTTGAGGAATTGGATGGAAGTCACGGCTATATTTTAGGAAATTAACGCGGCATAGATGCGCTCATTAATTATTGAAAAAGTCTTGAGCCGGACTTGAACGATTCTTGAACGGTCTTTGTTATACTTTTAACGTAGCGCAAGTTCTTTAAAAACAGATCCCCAGTGCTGTACGGTGCGCCCCCTAACCCAAACCCCCAAGACGCGGGGCCTTCGGGCTCCGTGCTCTATGCATCTGCAGCACTGGCTTAATTTAAAGCCCCGCCGGGCGACAGAAGATAAGACTCCTTAGTAAGGCCTATTGTAACTCTCCGCGAAAAATCCGGCGGGGCGCTTTTTTGCCCCCATAAATATTATAATCCTTAAATATGAAAGAGCGCGCCCTTCTGGTGGACGATGACGCCGAACTTCTGGCCATCCTTAAACGCTACCTGGAGAACCACGGCCTTGAGACCGTCCTGGCCCCGGACGGCGTGAAGGCGCTGGCCGCGGCCGCTTCCTCGAAACCCCACATTATCATCACGGACGTGGATATGCCGCGCATGGATGGCTTCACCCTCTGCCGCAGGATAAAGGAAGCCAAAGCCCTCAGGCGGATCCCGCTCATCATCATGTCCGGCAAGAAGATTTCCGAGGCGGACATGGTTTCCGGCTACACCTTCGGTGCCGACGATTATGTCATAAAGCCTTTTTCCTACCCACTACTGCTGGCAAAGATCAAAGCCGTCATACGCCGGTGCGGGCGCGCGGCTAAAAAGCCCGTCCTCCTTAAGAAGGGCGGGCTGGAATTGAACCTTGAGGGCAGGACGGCGAAATTGAACGGCAAACTCCTGAAGCTTACCTCAAAAGAACTGGACCTGCTTAACGCCCTCGTCTCCAATCCCGGGCGCGTGCTCAGCCTGACCGGCCTGCTCGAATCCGTCTGGGGCTACAATACCGCCGACTACAATAACCCGCACACCGTTGAAGTGCATATCTCCAACCTGCGGAAGAAAACCGGGAGTTTCTCAAAGCGCATAGTAGCCGTCCCCGGCCACGGCTACAAGTTCGAATAATGCACAAAATAACCGCAAGGACCATCAACGAACGGCTGGTGCAGGAAGACAGGGAGGCGCAGCTTACCCGGGAGCGGGATATCGCCGACGCGGTCACCCATCTGGAAGAGCTGTACCTGGCTTTCCCCTCCATCTCTCTCGAGGAAATATCCAGAACCGTCCTTGACGAAGCACGGCGCCTGACGGGCAGCCGTTTCGGCTTCGCCGGCTATATCAACCCGACCACAGGCTGGCTGTCCGTTCCCGCCAGCGCCGGGGAAGCCCGGAAGGGCGGCCCTCAAAGCGCTAAAGAATTGGTGTTCAAGGAATTTACCGGGCTCTGGGGCTGGGTGCTTAAGAAGAAAAAGCCCCTGTTTACCAATTCCGCCGCTTCGGACCCGCGGGCTAAGGGCGTTCCCCCCTGGCACATAAAAATAGAGCGATTCGCCGCTGCCCCCGCCGTTTCAGGAAAGAAACTCATAGGCATACTCGCCCTGGCCAACCCGCCCGGCGACTATCCCGCCGCCGCCATGGACGCGGTAAAAAAGCTGGCGCGGGTCTATGCCCTGATGCTGCGTCACAAGCTGGCGGAGGCCGGGTCGCTAGAACAGGCCGCACTGCTCAAAGCCCAGCAGGAGGCCTCTCCCGATGCCATACTGGTGGTGGATAAAAACGGCCGCATACGCTCTTTCAACCGGCGCTTCACGGAAATGTGGGGCCTCCCGCCAAAAATAATGGCCACCGGCTCCGACGAAGCCGCGCTCCGCGCGGTCAGGGAAAAACTTACTGACCCCCTGGTTTTTCTTGAGCGGGTACGGTATCTTTACGCCCATCCGCGCGAAAAAAGCCGGGACGAGATACCGCTGAAGGACGGCCGCACCCTGGACCGTTATTCAACCTCCGTAATAGGCGAGGATGGTAGAACTTACGGCCGGATCTGGCATTTCCACGACATCACAGAACGCAAGCGGCTGCGGAATATCCTGCTGGAAAGCGAGGAGAAATACCGCGCGCTCTTCGAGACTTCCCGCGACGCCCTGATGATACTGGAGCCCCCGGACTGGAAATTTAGCCAGGCCAATAAAGCCACGCTGAAGATGTTCGGGGCTCAGGAAGAAGCCGACTTCCTGAAGCTTACCCCCTGGGCCATCTCGCCTAAAAAACAGCCGGACGGGAGCGTCTCGGCCGGAAAAGCCAAAGAAATGATGGAGCTAGCCCTGAAAACAGGCTCCCATTATTTCGAATGGGAGCATAAATGCCTTTACGGGCCCGTGTTCTCGGCAGAGGTTCTGCTGACGCGCGTGGATATAGGCGGAAAACAGGTTATCCAGGCCTGCATAAGGGATATCAGCGCCCGTAAGAGGATGGAAGAACTGCTTCGCCAGAGTGAGCTCCGCCAGCACCTGGCGATGTCCCAGATCAACGGCGTGCTCTGGGTGCTGGACAGGACACTGCGTTTCACCCTCTCACGCGGGCAGGGCCTGGCCGCCATGGGCCTTAAGCCCGACCAGGTAAAGGGCATGACCCTGGAAGAATTCATGCGGCCGGCCGGCCCGGACAGCCCGTCCCTCTCCGCGCACCGCCGCGCCCTGCAGGGCAGGAACGTGAGTTACGAGGAAAAAGTCAACAATATGGAATTCAGCATCTTCCTGTCCCCTCTCAGGGACCAGGACGATAAAATCGCCGGTGTTGTGGGGATAGCCCTGGACATTACGGAGAAGAAAAGAATGGAACGCCTCTTAAAGGAGAACGAAGAAACTTTAAGAAAGATGGAAACGGAGCTGGCGCTTACCAGGGCGGCCGAGGCGGTAAGCAGGGTAACCCGGCCCATGGCGCACGATTTCAACAATGCGCTGGCCGCGATAAACGGCTACGCCACCCTGATTGACGACGACCTGGCGGCCTCAAGCCCGATAAAGACCGAGATCTCGCGGATAATAGAGGCGGTCAGGCGCGCGGCGGTGGTCACCTCGAAACTGCAGGACTTCGCCCGCAACCCCAAAATAAAAAACCCAGGCGAGACCGGGGAAAAGAAGGAAGGGGATTAAAAACAGGGTTCAGCCGCGCCGCAGCCCCGCCGAGATCTTTAAGATCCCGGCGGTTTCTTTTTTGGAGAATTTCAGCCCAGCCACGAATTCCTCGCCGGCGGCGCCCATTAGGGCCGCCAGGGCCGCCAGCCGGCCTTGCGCGCCCGCCTGCAGCGCCACGGATTTATCGAAAGTAAAGGCAGGGTGGATAAAACAGAGAGCGCCCAGCTCCCGGAGAATTTCCAGGGTCGGCAGCGGGTCGGCCTCGCCCAGTATTTTTACCAGCTCATTGCGCAGCCTTTCCCTGGAAAGCAGTCCCGGGAAACCGGCCTTGACCGCAGCCAGCGCCAGCTCATGCGTGCCCGCCTCAAGCCTCCAGCCGAAGCGGCCGCAGAAGCGCGCCGCGCGGAAAACGCGGGTGGGGTCGTCCTCGAAACTTTTTTCATGCAGCACCCGCACCAGCCCGGCCTTTATATCTTCAAGCCCTTTATAAGGGTCCAGCAGGCCGAAGGCCTCTGGGCCGTTGACCCTCACGGCCATGGCATTGCAGGCAAAATCCCGCCGCTTCAGGTCCTCTTCCGCCGAAGCCGCAGCCGAAACTGTCGGCAGGGCGGCGGCTTTGGCATATGTTTCTTTGCGGAACCCGGCGAAATCCAGACGGCGGCCTTCGGAAGAGAAGAATCTCACGGTCAGGAACGGCGTGAATTTCTGATGCCTGCCGCCGTACGCTTTTTCCATGCCTTCCACAACGGCTGTCGCGCCGCCGCTAAGCAGGAAATCTATGTCGGCGCTTTCCCGGCCCAGCGCCCAGTCGCGGGCGCAGCCGCCCACGGCGTAAAGTTCGAGTCCCGCGGTATCGGCCAGCGCGGCGGCTTTTTCGAGCAGCGGAAGGTCGTTGAGCGGGACGAGTTTCATTTCTTTTTAAGGAAAGGCACGGTTTCGCTGCCGGGAGTCTTGAGAAAATCCACAAGTTTCTTAAGGCGGGGCAGGGCGTCGTTCCTGGCGTACAGGGCTTCGGCGGCGCTGAGGGCAGCTGTGCGGCCGGCCAGGCCCGTCTTCACTGGGATGGTAAAAGGCAGGTCCAGCTCGCGCGCGGCCGCCGGCTTTACGGGCAGCAATTGCAGGCCGTCTTCGCGGGCCATGAACTCCAGAACCTCGGTCTCTTCGTCGCGGTCCCGGTCGCTCTCCAGCATGGCTGCCAACTGCCCCAGCCCGAAGAAGTAAAGCGGCTCCCCGGTCAGGCCCTGGCCGGCGGTCAGCGCGCCGCGCACCGGTTCATAGTCGGCCTGCATGCGGGCTATCCATTTCTCCTTCTCCGCCTCGTAGGATTCGGGCATTACGAAGGCCAGGATATCCCTGGTCGGGTCTATGTAGAGGAAAGGCTCGGAGCGCTGCAGCATCTCTTCGCAATGGGGGCAGACCAGCAGATCGAACTCCCCGCTGAGGATAAGTTCTTTGACTTCGTGGTCGCGGTCCCCGCGGACCACGGTCCAGAAATCGGCGTCGAAGCTTTCGCCGCAGTGGGTGCACTCTACCCTGAAAACGCCGGTAGCCATTAAAGTCCGACTTCCTTGTTGAAAGCTTCTATGAGCCTGTCATACTCAGTCACCATGCCGAAGGTCTCGTCCCAGAAGGAGGGGTCCCAGAGCCGGCGCAGTTCGGCGGAGGTGCGGCCCTGCTGCTCCACCCAGGTGAAGTACTTCAGATTGTGCACGGCCTTGCGGTCGGTGTAGGTGAGCTCCTTCATATAGTTCACACTCTCGCCGAGCAGGCGGCGCTCGAAGTCCACTAGGGCGTTCTCGCGGGTATACTTGCCCAGCTGTTCGTCCAACTCCTTGAGGCGGGAGCCGTAGAGCTCCATGGAATCGGTGAACACGGTGACGATGACGTCGTCACGGCCCATTTCGTAATATTTGGCGGTCTTGATGGCGCTGAGCAGGTTGGAGATGCCGGAGAAGCCGAGCAGGGAGAGATTTTCTATGGTCTCTTTTTTGACGCCGTACCGGGCCAGGACCTGCTTGCCCTCGGGCTCGTTGAAGAGGCGGGCGATGCGCACGCAGGCCTCGTCGTCTATGGCGGTGACCACGTCGGTGTTGCGGACATTGTGGACCCAGGGGATATGCTTGTCGCCTATGCCTTCTATGCGGTGCTCGCCGAAGCCGTTATTGAGGAGGGTGGGGCACTGGAGGGCCTCGGAGGCGGCGATCTTCATACCGGGGAACTTTTTCTTGAGGTAGTCGCCCGCGCCGATGGTGCCGGCGCTGCCGGTGGCTGAGGTGAAAGCGGCCAGGCGGCTCTTCGGGCCTTTTATTTCATTGAAGGCTTCCTCAAGCGCCGAGCCGGTGACATGGTAATGCCAGGTGGGGTTGCCCATCTCTTCGAACTGGTTGAAGATGACGCAGTCTTTGCGGGTCTTCTTTATTTCCCAGCATTTGTCGTAAATTTCTTTTACGTTGGACTCGGTGCCGGGGGTGGCTATAACTTCGGCGCCTATCTGCTTGAGCCAGGCGAAGCGCTCTTTGGACATGCCTTCTGGGAGGATGGCGATGGGGATGGTGCCGAGAAGCTTGGAGTCGAAAGCGCCGCCGCGGCAGTAGTTGCCGGTGGAGGGCCAGACGGCTTTCTGGGTTTCGGCGTCGAATTCGCCGGTGACGAGGCGCGGCGCGAGGCAGGCGAAGGCGGCGCCGACTTTATGGGCGCCGGTGGGGAAGTATTTGCCGACTATGCCGATGACGCGGGCGTCTATGCCGGTTATTTCGCGGGGGATCTCTAGGTAGTTGACGCCGCCGAAGAGGCCGGTGTTATGGTCGTTATGCCAGTTGATGCGGAAAAGGTTTAGGGGATTGATATCCCAGAGCCCCACGGGCTTCAGTGCCTTCTTGGTCTTCCCGGGAATGAGCTTATGGTCCTTCATCTGCGCGAAAGTGGGTATCACGATCTTGCGCTTCCTGCACAGCGCCGCGTTCTTCTTCACTATCGCCGCATTAACCTCAAGCTTAGCCATAGAACCCCTCCGTCTCAATTTCTTCACGAAAAGTAACTACTCAGGTAGTGGAGGGTTGGCCGGGGTTTTGCCCCGCGAACCCCATATAGCGACCTGAGCAGTTACCACGAAAA
>CAMTWW010000140.1:0-1913 GCA_947085555.1 uncultured Elusimicrobia bacterium
GGGGCTGCGGGGCGGCCTCGCGCATAACCAGCAGTACTTTATTACGGAGCTTTCAAAGGACGCCGCAGTTCCGCCAAATACCTCCGTCTTCGGCGCGGCAGGCTCCACCTTTACCTGGGCGGATACCATTCCCCCTGACGCCGTCACCGCTTTCGCTGCCTCCACGGGCTCGGCCCCCGGCCGGGTAGACCTGGCCTGGACCTTCCCCGGCGACGACGGGGGCGTTCTAGCCCTGACCTACGGGCAGTTCGCGGTGCAGTACTCCACTTTTGCGGGGGCGGTCTTCAGCACCCAGGCCGCGCAGGTGCTCATCTCCACCGCCATGGTGCGGCCGGGCAGCGCCCTGGTCTATACCGTGGCCGGGCTGGTCCCAGAGGCCACTTATTATTTCACCATGTGGGTAAAGGACGACGCCGACCTCTGGTCCGGCCCTTCGGCCCTGGCCGGCACGGTGTCCGGGGACCGCCTCGACGATATGATAGCCGGTTCGGTAAAGACACCCGGCGGGACGGGGATAACGGGCGTGATGGTGGACGCTATCTCCAATTCGGGGCTCGTCATAGCCTCGGCGTACACGCTGGACGACGGGCTGGGCTCTTTCACCCTGACTTCACTGCCCGACGGGCTTTACCGGGTACAGGCCACCTGGCTGGAGGACGGCTTTTCAAGCTCCATAGCCAAAGACCGGATCCCCATGGGCTACTCCGACGCCAACTTTGTGCTTTCCCTGGCTTACCAGTTGGCCAGCGTCAGCGGCACTCTGCCATCCTCGGTCCCTTCCGGCCTCCGCGCCTCGGCGGCCGGCGGAGCGGCCCAGCTGCTGCGCGGTTCGCGCATGGTGGCTTCGGTCAGCCCGGACGCGGCGGGACGTTTCGTCATAAGCAATCTTATCCCCGGCCCCTACACCCTGCGCGTAAGGGGCGGCGACGGCGCCTGGAAAAATTTCGAGATAAAGCTGGCGCCGGGACAGAACCTGGAGATAAAGCCGCTCGGGCAGCTTCTGAGAAAGGGCGCGGTTTACGCCTATCCTAACCCCGCGGCCTCCTATGTTAAATTCCACCTTGAGACGGAGATCTCCCCGGCCCGGAAGAGGCTTTCTATTTTCTCCGTGGACGGGACGCTGATAAAGTCCGTGGAGGACGGGGACTCCGGCTGGACCAACCCGTCAGCCGGTGTCTATGAGTACCACTGGGATTTCTCCGGCGGCAAGCCGGCCAGCGGGGTTTATTTCTACAGCGTAAAGCTCAGGCATGAGCTGAGCGGAGAAACCGATGGGACGACGCGGAAGTTCGCGGTCATAAGATGAGTGCCGGGATTAAGGATTAAGTGGTAAGGACTAAGTGAGGATGAGCATGAAACTTATTTACGCGGTCTTAATATCCGGATTGGCGGCGCTGCCTGGCGCGGCGGGCGCGCAGAACCTTACCGGCCAGGCCGTGTCGGTGCATGATTCAGCCGGCACGGAGCGCCAGACCTTCTCCAACGCCGAGACCATAACCCTGCGCCAGAAAGTGACTAACTCCGCCACAAGCCTTAATCCCATTGCTTTCACTTTTAAGATATTAAGTCCGGCGGGCGCCGTGCTCTTCAGCCACTCGGGCAACTCCGCCCCGGGCACGGCGGGCACGGCGCAGACCCAGCTGGCCGGAATTTCAATAAATTCTTTTTATACGGCCCCGGGAAATTACACTTTCACCGGCACGGCTGCGCTGGACGGGGAAACGGTGGCGAAACCGGCTTCCTTCCTGATCTCCTCGCCGAACATCACGCTTATTTACCCGCCTTACGGGGCGCGCGGCCTGGCCGATAAGCCGCTCACCTTCCGCTGGACAGCCAGCGGGGCCAGCCGCTACCGCGTAACGGTGTCGGACAATGCCGGGCTTTATAATGCCCTGCACACAGCGCTGAACTCA
>CAMTWW010000141.1:0-1735 GCA_947085555.1 uncultured Elusimicrobia bacterium
ACGTTCCGACCACCACTTCCCTGTATTGTTATCTGCGCAAAACGGCGGGCGGGGTGAACGGCGCGGTATTAATGAAAGAGCTTAAAATCAGTTCCGGCGCGGCTTCGTATCTGGCGCATAAGGGTAGGGAATTGGCGAAGGTGGGGCATTTAAGCAATGTCCCCCATTCGCCTACGGGCGCAGCCAGAGGATCCCGGCTTTGGCGGCGGCTAGGGCGGAGTTCAGGTCGGGGTACTCCCGGGCGGGCTCCCTGCTTATGGGTAGCCAGTTCATCTCCAGGATCTTATCGTCGAAATATTCCTCGCGGAAGCCGTAGATGCCGTCCTCTTCCCTGTGGAAAAAGCGCACCCGGCGCTTCCCGTCGGGGGCGTAGACGGTCTTCATCAGCCGCACCGTTCCATGCGTGCCGCCGACCAGGAAGAAAGAACCCAGGGCGCGCCAAATTTTTCCGAACAGCGAAGATTTCCCCATAACCTCTTACCTTCTCTGGCTTTTCGTTGCTTTCTTTCGCTTTCCGTTGCTCTCAATTATCAGAAAGTGTCCAGTTTGTCGAACTCGGAAACCTTCTTCTTCTCCAGCAGATGGGCCAGGTCGCGGCTGAAGGCGAAGGGACCCTTGGGCCAGCCGAAGCCCAGCTTGACCGCCGTTTCTATGTCGTACTCGGAAGCCATGATCTCTGAAGCCAGCAGTTTCGCCTCTTCCACTACGGGGCGCATCAGCTCGGCGAAGATGTCCTCTTTGAAGGTCCTCTTCAGCCCGAGGTACTTTATCATGTTGGGCAGCACGGGGTTCTCCCCCACGATACGGCCCTCCTCGTAGATATAATACCCTATAGTGGTTTTCCGGCCCAGCTGGCCGTACTGGACCAGGCGCAGCTGCGTGGGGGAAGGGGCCAGCCGCTCCGGCTTGCCGAGGGCCGCGTAGATCGCCTCGGTAGCCTGCAGCTCAGAGTCGAGGCCGGCGAAATCGGCCATTTCGAAAGGCCCGCAAGCCGCCCCCGACACTTCCTTGAAAGCGGCGTCGATCTCGTGCGGATAGCCCTTGCCGGATTCCAGCAGCCTGAGGGCCGCCAGCATGAAAGGCCGGGTCAGCCTCTCTACGATCTGGCCCGGATTGTCCTTGATTATAACGGGGGTCTTGCCGATCTTGCGTAGCAGGCCGGCCGCGGCTTCCAGGTATTCGTCCCTGGTGTGGTCCGTGCGCACCACTTCTACCAGCGGATTGGAGCGCACCGGTTTGATAAAGTGAAGGCCCAGGGCGCGCTCTTTAGGCAGCTCGGTGTACGCGATGATCTCGCTCAAAGGCTGCACCCCGCAGCGGGCAGCCACCACGCAATGCTGGTCCAAATGCTTCCTGAGCTTCGAGAAATAGGCCTTCCGCTCTTCGGGGGATTTCGCGGCGAACTCTATCACGATATCGGCCCCGTCGAACTTGGAGAGGTCCTGGACGCCTTCGATATTACCAATCAGCTCTTCGCTCCCGGCCTGCTTCAGCGACCAGGAGATCTTGGCCAGGGCTATGTGCAGGCTGTCCTTGAAGTCGTCGTAAAGGCGCACCTGGTAGCCGTGCTTCAGGAACAGCTCCGCGGCGCCGGCCCCGCTGGTATTCGAGCCCATTATCCCTATAGCTTTTATTTCCATGTCGACTCCAGTATTAAGGATTAAGTGGTAAGTAGTAAGTGGTAAGGATTAAGTGGTAAGTAGTAAGTAATCCTTAATCCTTAATCCTTAATCCT
>CAMTWW010000142.1:0-10879 GCA_947085555.1 uncultured Elusimicrobia bacterium
CTTCGCCGCGCTGAAAGGGAAGCCCTGGTTCTCCGAAGTATTCGGCAAAAAAGCCGGCCTGGAGCTGAATGACACTTCCAGGGCCGAAGTTTATATTAAGAATCCCTCAGCCGCGAAGTTCCTCCAAGAGGGGACTCACGAGGTGCGGAACCTTACGCTGGGCCCGCTCAGCATAGAGGACGCCTCTCTCACTCTTTCCGGCTTCGACCAGGCCACCGGCGTTTACGCGAAGGCCGGCCTTTTCGTGCCGGCGGCAATGGTCATGGGCGGGGATATTTACGGCCTCACGCTGGATATAACCGGTCTGTCCGCCGCAAGCGCCTCCCTGAAACCTTTCGTTCCCTCCGGCGTGGCCTCCGTAAAGGTCAACTCCGCCAGGATCAGCGAATATGCCGTGGAGCGCTACCTGGCCGACCGCTACCCCTTCCTGACGGACCTGAAAATAAGCCTGGAAGGGGACCTCGGAGTTTCCGCCCTGGCCCGCGGCCGCAGGCTGCAGGCCAACTTCGAATTATCTATTAAAGACGGCGTGGTGCTGGAAGCCAGGCCGCTTTACTTCACCTTCGGGCCGGTGGCCCTCCCGCCCTATATCCTGCAGCTCTTCACCTTCAGGCTGGATTTCTCCGGCAATCCCTACGGCATCAAGGTCTCCGGCCTGCGCATAGCCAGGAAAATGATAGAACTTTATTGATAATGAAAAAACTGCCGGCTTTGCTCCTGCTTTTCTGCTGCGCCTGCGTGGATATTCCTAAGGATGGCGCGCCCACCGCCGTCACGGCCCTGCCCATTGAGTCGCCCTACCAGGGCCTGGACCCCGGCCATAAGACCGAGGAGACGGCCCACTTCTCCGTCAAGGCCTATTCTTCCGCCTCGGCCGCGCTTTACGCCGGGCTCTGCGAGGAGAACTATACCCGCATCATGCAGGACCTGGGGCTTTACTCTTTCGTGCCGGCCCGCCCTTACAATGTGGTGATCTACAAGGACGCCGCCGAGTACCATAAGAAGACCGGCCAGCCCGAGTGGTCGGCCGGGGCCGCCTACGGCAATGCCCTGCTCCTTTTCGAAGGCGAAGGCCTGAAAGCCGCTATCGGCCATGAGATGACGCATCTGATCTTCAACGAATTCATGGGCCTTTCCCAGTCCGCCGGGCTGCGCTGGCTCAACGAGGGCGTGGCTGTTTATCAGGAAAGCCGCTCCAACCAGGCCTCCGCAGTCTTTTACGACAACCGTGTGCGCAACTCCGTGGCGCCCAACCCCGTCCCTTTTTCCCAGATGGTGAACCTGGCGCCGCAGAGCGAAAGCCAGCGCAACGTGGACCGCTGGTACGCGCAGGTCGGCTCCGTGGCCGGCTTCATGATAAGGCAGGGCGGCTCCTTCAGCTTCTCCATCTTCCTCGGAAAGCTGCGCGACGGCGCCGCGGTGGATAAAGCGCTGGAAGAGACCTACGGCGGCCTGTGGAAGAAACTGCCGGACCTGGAAAAAGCCTGGAAGCTGGAGATACAGCGCTGACGATGAATCAAATATTACCGACAAAGAAATTCAAGCGCGCGGTAATTCCCCTCGAAGGCGTACATTGCGCCTCCTGCGTGACCCGGCTCGAGAACGGCCTTAACTCTTTGCCCGGCATGGCTGGGGTGTCGGTCAACCTCCCTTCCAGGACGGCCTTCCTTTCCTATGACCCGGCCCAGGTCGACCCCAAAACCATCTCCGGGCGGATAGAAGAGCTGGGCTACAAGGCCCTGGCTTTCTCGGAATCCGCCGTGGCCGCGGAAAATACCGCCCTGGCAGAGCTGGAGCGGGAAAAGAATATTTTCCTCAGGCGCTTCCTGCTGGGCCTTTTGTTCACCAGCTTCCTGCTCCTCGATTTCATCTCGCCTATAAATCCTTACGCTATGATGACCGCAGCCGGGCTGGCCTGGTGGTTCGCCGGCAAGCATTTCCACCAGGGCTTCCTGCGCGCGCTCAAAGCCCGCACCGCCGATATGAACTCGCTGGTCTCTCTCAGCACCAGCGTCACCTATTTCTACGGCGTCATCGTCACGCTATCACCCGGCAACGGCGGGCACCATCACGCCCAGTGGCATGAAGTGGGCATGCTGCTGACCTTTATAAACCTGGGCCGCTGGCTGGAGGCCCGGTCCAAGAACAAGGCCGGCGAGGCCGTGGCCAGGCTTTTCAAGATAACCCCCAAGTTCGCCCGCCGCCTTAAGGACGGCAAAGAGCAGACCGTGCCCGTGGCCGAGATCCTGCCCGGCGACCTGGTGCTGCTGCGCCCCGGCGAGCAGGTCCCGGTGGACGGCAGGGTCACCGGCGGCGCCTCGGCTATGGACGAGAGCCTCCTTACCGGCGAGGCGGCGCCGGTGGAGAAGGAAGCCGGCGCCCGCGTTTACGCCGGGACTATAAACAAGACCGGCGCGCTGGAATTCACGGCCGAGGGCGTAGGCGAAGATACCGTGCTGATGAAAATTATAATAGCCGTGGAGGAAAGCCAGGCCGAGAAGAGCGCCGTGCAGCATATGGTAGACAGGATCTCAGCCTGGTTCGTGCCGGCCGTTTTCCTGATAGCGAGCGTCTCGGCAGGGTTCTGGTTCCATTATTACGACCTCGCCCGAGCCGCAGGTATTTTCGCGGCGGTGCTCGCCGTGGCCTGCCCCTGCGCCATGGGGCTGGCTGTGCCCCTGGCCGTGGCCGTAGGCTTCGGCCGGGCGGCTTCAGCGGGCATACTTATACGCAATGCCGACGTGCTCGAGCGCGCCTCCGGCGTGGACGTGGTCATTTTCGACAAGACCGGCACCGTGACCGAGGGCCGCCTGCCCGACGCTCTGCGCTCTGAGGCCGCCGAGGTCATTAAAGAACTCGTGGCCATGGGTATAGAGCCGGTGATGGCCTCGGGCGACAGGCAGGCCGTGGTGGCCCATGCCGCCGCCGCTATCGGCATAAAGACTTTCTACGCCGAGGTGTTCCCAGAGGAAAAGCGCCAGCTGGTCATGCGCTACAAAGCTCTGGGCAAGCGCACCGCCATGGTGGGCGACGGCTTTAACGACGCGCCCGCCCTGTCCGAGGCCGATCTGGGCATGGCCATGTGCTCCGGCACCGACGTGGCCGCCCAGGCCAGCGACATCACGCTGATGAACAATGACCTGCGCTCCGTGATAACCGCAGTGAAAGTCTGCAAGGCCATCAAGCGGACCATCAACCAGAACCTGGCCTGGGCCTTCGCCTATAATATAGTGCTTATCCCCATGGCGGCCGGGGTTTTCTACCCCCACTGGGGCGTGGTCATCCCCCCGTCGGCGGCCGGCGCCGCCATGGCGCTCAGTTCGGTCTCGGTGGTCATGAATTCCCTGCGCCTGAAGCGCGTGAAGATTTAAGGAGTTAATATGAAAAATGCATCGACAAAATTCGGCTATACTTCCAACCAGGCGCAGAGCGTAAAGAACATAAAACTGCCAGAGATAGAAGCCTGGGAGAACCAGTACAAGCGCGACTACACCATAATCATAGAGCACCCGGAATTCACCTCCGTCTGCCCCAAGACCGGCCTGCCCGACTTCGGTACTATCACCATAGAATATATCCCCGGCAAACTCTGCCTTGAGCTGAAGTCCCTGAAATATTATTTCCTCCAGTACCGCAACTGCGGCATCTTCATGGAGAACATCGCCAACCGCATCCTGGACGACGTGGTAAAAGCTATAAAACCCAGGTCCTGCACCGTCACCGCCAACTTCACCCCCCGGGGCGGCTTAAGCTCCAAAATAGTGGCCCAGTATAAAGCGAAATGATAGCAATGGAAAGCAAGAAAGCAACGGAAGGCAATAGAAGGTAAGAGGGGGGGGTATGCGGCACGAGAATCTTGAGGTTTGGAAGAAGGCTTATTCCTTTGCTTTAAGCGTTTATAAAGCGACCAATACATTCCCGCGGGAGGAAGTTTACGGGCTTACCTCGCAATTAAGGAGAGCTGCTCTTTCTATCCCGCTTAACATAGCCGAGGGTTCGACACGCAACAGCAGTAAAGATTTTCTTCACTTTCTGAATATAGCCGAAGGCAGCCTGGCAGAATGTTCCACCCTAATAAAAATAGCCGGGGACTTGGGCTATTTAACCGTTGAAAAAAGTAAGGACCTTTTGGGGCCGGTTATATCTATTCACCATATGCTAAATGCTTTTGAAGCTTCTATCCGCCGTAAATAGTAGTGTCTTCTCTTACTTTCCGTAGCCTTCTTTCTTTCTTTTGCCTTCCGTAGCCTTCAGTTGCTATAATATTCCTGGCAATCCGCCCAGTTGGCGCAGCGGTAGCGCGTTCCCTTGACATGGGAAAGGTCACAGGTTCGATCCCTGTACTGGGCACCATTTAGCGGCAGGGTAGAGGGGAGAGGGTTTAGGGTAGAGTGTAGAAACATAAAGAACTCCTGACCCTAAACCCTCTCCCCTCTACCCTTTTTATGTCCGAAGAAAACAAAGAAGAACTACTCCACAAGATGCGCCATTCCCTGGCCCATGTCATGGCCCAGGCCGTGGCCGAGCTGTTCCCCGGCGTGAAATTCGGCATCGGCCCCGCCATAGAGAACGGCTTCTACTACGACTTCGACCTGGAACATCACTTCACCCCCGAAGACCTGCCCCTCATCGAAAAGAAGATGAAGCATATCCTGGGCCAGGCCCAGAAATTCGAGCGCGTAGAGCTGCCCCGCGCCGAGGCCCTCAGGCATTTCGCCGGTAAGGGCGAGAAATACAAAGTGGAACTCATCAACGACCTGCCCGAAGGCTCCGTCATCAGCATCTACAGGAACGGCCCCTTCGAGGACCTCTGCAAAGGCCCCCACGTTGAGCATACCGGCAAGCTGAAGGCCTTCAAGCTTACCTCCATCGCCGGCGCCTACTGGCGCGGCAGCGAGAAGAACCCCATGCTGCAGCGCATCTACGCCGTGGCCTTCGAAACGCCAGCCGAGCTGGACGCCTACGTGAAGCAGCAGGAAGAAGCCGCCAGGCGCGACCACCGCAAGCTCGGCAGACAGCTGGACCTGTACAGCATAAACGAGATGATCGGCCCCGGCCTGGTGCTCTGGCATCCCAACGGCGCCCGCATCCGCCACGAAATAGAGACCTTCTGGAAGAACGAGCATTTCAAGGGCGGCTATGATCTGGTGAACACCCCCCATATCGGCCGCGCCGGTCTCTGGGAGACCTCCGGGCATTTGGGCTTCTATAAAGATTCGATGTACTCGCCGATGGACATTGACGGCATCGAGTATTATGCCAAGCCGATGAACTGCCCTTTCCACATACAGATCTACCAGAGCGCGGCCCGCTCCTACAGGGACCTGCCGCTGCGCTGGGCCGAGTTGGGCACCGTGTACCGCTTCGAAAAAGCCGGCGTGCTGCACGGCCTCCTGCGCGTCCGCGGCATGACCCAGGACGACGCCCATATCATCTGCACCCCCGGGCAGATGGAAGCCGAAACCACCGAAGTGCTGCGCTTCAGCCTCAGCATACTTAAGACCTTCGGCCTCACCGATATCAAGGCTTATCTCGCCACCCGGCCCGAGGGCGCCGTGGGCGAACCCGCGCGCTGGGAAGAGGCGCAGAAGAGCCTGCGCGCCGCCGCCGATAAGGAAGGCCTCCCGGTGGAGACAGACGAGGGGGGCGGCGCTTTCTACGGCCCCAAGATAGACCTGAAGGTGAGGGACGCCATAGGCCGCGAATGGCAGATGACCACCATCCAGTTCGACTTCAACGAGCCTGAGCGCTTCGGCATGGAATACACCGGCACGGACGGGGCCAGGCACCGCCCGTATATGATCCACCGCGCGCTGCTTGGTTCGCTGGAGCGCTTCTTCGGCGTGCTGATCGAGCATTATGCCGGCAACTTCCCGATGTGGCTGGCCCCAGTACAGGTGAAAGTCCTCAATATCACCCAGGAAGCCGAAGGCTATGCCCGCGAAGTGGAAGCCAGGCTGAAGGCTGCGGGCCTGCGCGTCGCTTCCGATCTGCGCCACGACACCATCAACGCCAAGGTCCGCGATTCCGCCATGCATAAGTTCCCCTACCTTGTAGTGGTAGGCATGAAGGAAAAAGAAGCCGGCAATATCGCCCTGCGCCTGCGCGGCAATAAAAGCGTCTTCGGCATCTCCCTGGACGAGTTCATCGCCAAAGCCAAAACAGAAGCAGACACAAGAGCATTGGTCTCCTCGTACTGACAGACAGCTGATAGCAGCGAAAAAAAGAACCCGGCAATCAGCCGGGTTCTTTTCTGCTGCTGGTTGGGATTATTTTTCCAGGACCAATACTTTATGGGGAGCGAGGGTCGCGGGCAGCAGGCGGTTGGCTTCGAAGAGCGGGCGGTAGGAAGCCAGCGCTTCGGTGTTCAGGGGGAGGGGGCCTTCCGAGGTGTTCAACAATATAAGGTAGTTCCTGCCGCCCTGTTTGATGGCGCGGGAAGCCAGCTGCGCGTCCAGGCCGGGGGGGAGGACGCCGGGCTTGCCCTTCCTGAGGACGGGCATAAGGGCGTTCAACTCGGCGGCTATGCGCTGGTAAATACCCCAGCGCCCGGGGCGGGCCGGCAGCGGGATGCCGTCGGAGCCGTTGTAGGTAAAGTAGAAAATGCCCTCGGCGCCGCGCGCTATCGACAGATAGGTCATAAAGCGGACCTGCTCGAAAGTGGGGAAACCTCCGACGGCGGGTTTCCTGAGCTGCGGGTAGCCTATCCAGTCAAAGGCCTGCAGCACGGCCCAGACGGGCTTGTTCTGCCTTGCGGCATCCTGAATAGCCGCCCCGGCCTTCGTCATGGCTACCTGCTCGCCCACGGACTCAAGCCTTAAATGCGGGACCGGGTACCAGTCCACCATCAGCGCGTCGGCCACCCCGCCGTAAGTGAAAGAAGCCACGCCCTCGCCCATGACAAAAACAGTTTTCTGCCTGGGCGACCAGTCCTTAACGCGCTTGTCCAGCTTCTCCAGCTCGGCCAGCGGCAGCCTCCGCACTTCGGGCTCATCATAAAGATACCAGGCCAGCATCGGCCAGCGCTTCGCTTCTTTCGCGTAAGCGGAATCTATAACCCTGTCAGGATAGGCGACCATCTTCAGGTCCAGCTTCTTCGCCTCGGCGGCCAGGGCGGCCAAACGCTCCGGGTCCTGGACGTAGGTAGCGAAGCAGTTAAAGCCGCCCTGCTTCAAAACAGACAGCTCAACCGGCCCGCTTATCCCGTAAAAGCAGAGGGGGAAATCCCCGGCAGCCGCAGTGAAGGGGGATAGCGCCGCCAAGCCTAGAAAAAGTATTGTTGTTTTCATAAATTTAATTCTACCAAATACCGGAAAAGTTTTAACCATCCTTATTTATCGGAAAATAAATGTTGACAATGTATAACTCATTAAACTAATATATTCATGTTCCTATTTTTAAGGTTTAGGAGGTAGTGATGAAATTGTTCCACCTGTTAGCTATATCGACAGTCCTTGCTTTCAGCTCTAATGTGTTCGCCCAGCCGGCGGCCGGCGCTAAAGGCATAAAGATCAACAAGATTACCGGCACCGTCAACATAATGAAAGACGGCGTGGTCGTAATGACCCTCAAGCCCGGCGACGCTATTCCGGAAATTACAGACAACAAAGTGACCTTTTCCATCGTAGATGGTACCGTGGAAATAGAAGCCGGCGGCAAGAAGATCTCCGGCGCTACGGGTTCCAACTTTACCGTAACCTCCAGCGCCGGCCAGGTGAACGTGGCTTTAGGCGCCGGTACCCCGGTGGCCGTAAAGACCGAATCCGGCCAGAACGTAATCCTGACCGCCAACAGCGAAGTTAAGATGATCAACGCCGGCGGCAAGGTAACGATCTCCATGGAAAAAGGCAATGCCGTAATGACCAATGCCTCAGGCGGTCAGACGCAGACAGTGCGGACCGGCCAGACCGTGACCGTGGCCGAAACACCCATGGCGGCTCCCGTAACCGCCAAAACTGCGCCCGTGGACGAAGTTCCCGCGGTTGTCGTAGTAGAGCCCCCGGACACTGTCGTTATCCCCACTCAGCAAATCGTGCAGGCCCGCTGCGAAGTCAGCGCCTCCACCCCCGGTTGCAACTAAGCCGGGCGCCCTATATATAAGGAGATAATAAATAAATGAAGAATCTTATAATCGCAACTGTCCTTTTAATACCCGCCGCAGCCGGCGCGCAGCAGAATATAAAACTCGGAACCATGGATGTAAATCCTTTCATGAGCACACGGGAAAGCTACGACAGCAATATCTACCTCAAAAAGGCCAAGCCCAAAGGCTCGGCCATAAACCGCACCTCCCTGGGCTTCGAGCTGGTTCAGAAAGTCGGCGCCCGCCTGGACCTCAAGAGCGGCTACTCGATGGACGTCCTGAGCTATGCCGTCAATACCTCCACCAACAATGCCGTGCACCATAACGCGTTCTTCAGCGCCCTGGCCAGGCTTCCCAAGGACATGACCGTCACCGTGGATGATAAGTACAAGCAGACCACCGACCAGGCCACCTCGGAAATCACCAAGCGCGCCACCCGCGTGGAGAACATCGCCGGTATCAACTTCGCGGCCCCGCTGCGCGGGAAGTTCGGCTTCAATATAGTTCTGCAAAATACCTACAATAACTACCTGGACAGCGGCCTTGCCGGCCTGGACCGCGCCGAGAACCTGGTGGGCTTTGATCTTTCCTATAAAGTGCAGCCCAAAACCAAGGTGTTCTACGCGTACCGTTACGGCAGCCTTAATTACGAGAACAACAACACCAACGACGCCATCTACAATAACATGGACCTCGGTCTTACCGGCAAGATAGCCCCCAAAGTGGAAGGTACCGTGGCCGCCGGCATGCAGGCCCGCAAGTATAGCAAGAAGCTTGCTACCGCCAAGAACGATATCACCACCATGGGCTACAGCGCCCAGGCCGTCTGGAAAGCCATGGCGAAGAGCGACGTTACCATCTACGGTAAGCGCGCCAACGTGGAATCCACCTACGGCAACAGCCGCTTCTACACCAGCACCATGTTCGACATCGGCGTAACCCGCCAGATCAACAAGGTAAAAGCCGGTCTCGGCTTCGGCTACGAAGGTGTGCTTTACCCCGAGAAGACCATCCTCACAAAGCGCCTGGACGAGAACACCAGCGTGCGCCTCACCGCCGTCTATAACATCCAGAAATGGCTGTCCGCTGATGCCGGCTTCACCTACAAGAACCGCAATTCCAACAAGAAAGCCTTCGAGTACAACAACAAGGTCTTCTCCGTCGGCATAAAGGCGATGTTCTAAAACATAGCCGCAATTAAAGAAAGGGCCGCTGAAACTTCAGCGGCCTTTTTCTTTTCTCTGATCCTTGATCGCTGATTACTGCGCGATCATTTTTTTGACCGCTTCTTTTATCTGCTCCAGAACTTCCTCAAAAACTTCATCGCTCCTGCCCATCGGGTCACGCAGTTCCCCGCCTTCACCGCGGTAATCCAGCAGCAGCTGCGTCTTGCGCATGCTCTGGGGAAATTTGTCGGCAAGTATGTCGCGGTGCGCGCCCTCCATAACAAGAATTAAATCGGCCCAGTCGATGTCGGCCTCGGCCGCCAGCGCCGGCTTATGCGCAAGGTCGGTTATCCCCTGACGCGTTAAAAAATCTGTGATCTGCAGCGGCATTTTGCAATAGGGCTGCGCCGCCGTTCCGCGCGACCTGGCCTCAAACCCGGCCGCCCCGCCGTAATGCGCCAGCAGCTTCTCCGCCGCCGGGCTGCGGCACATATTCCCCGTGCAGATAAAAAGCACTTTCATACTACAATTCTAACTTATTCTGCTGCCGCTCCGAAGCTCTGCTAGTGCCGCCTAAAGAGCTATGCTTATCAGGCGGCCGCCCCGGCCCCGGAGGGAAATAAGGTAAAATTTAAATATTGATGGAGATTTTACTGCTGCTTTCACTAGTTTTCGCCCCGCTGGCTTTCGCCGCTGTGGAACCTTGGGCATATGTGCCTCTTTACGGCATATTTTTTATAGGCGCAGCCAGGCTTTACTGCAAGGGGGGAGACAGCCACGAGAACCCGCTTTATAAGACCTTATTGCCTGCCGTGCTGGGGGTGGCGCTTCTAGGCCTGCTGCAGGCGCTTAGGCAGGAGCCGGTAAACGGGCCCAGCCCGCTGCTCTTCACCGCCTGGCGGCTGTCTACGCTTAACGCGGTACTGCTCTGGCTTTTCTATGGAGCAGTAATGTACTGCGTCTCCAAAGTGATTAAAACCCCGGCCCAACTTCAGCGCCTGCTCTGGACGATCTTCGGCATGGGCGTTTTCGTGGCCCTTATGGGGATGCTGCAGAAGACAGGCGATACCACGCTGGTTTACGGCTTTCGCCGCGTAGCCAATCAGGCCTTCGGCCCTTTTGTAAACCGCGACCACGGCGCTTTCTTCCTGGCCATGGCCGGCATGGCCGGGCTGGGCCTGTTCTTCGGCGGGTTCAAAGGCCTGTTCGTACACCAGAGCCGCACAAAACTGTTCGATCTGCTGGCGGTGCAATTCCTGAAATTCATAATGCTGGCCGCCGTGATCGCCGGGATAGTAAAGACGGGGTCGCGGGGGGGGCTCCATTCTTTTGTCTGCGCCGCGGCTTTTATGGGCTTCGTCTCGTCGGGTTTTTTGAAAACTAAAACCAAAAAGACGGCCGCCTGGGCCGCAAGGCGCAGAAGGGCTTCTACCTGTACGAGAACGGCAAGAAGACCGAGGTCGACACGTCGATCTACGCGCTCACGCCGCAGGGCAAGGACCGCAAGCGCTTCGACCGCTACGAGATGGCGGAGCGATGTGCGCTGCAGATGATCAACGAGGCGATTCGGTGTCTGGGGGAGGGAATTCTGCGCAGCCCTCGTGATGGCGACATCGGCGCGATCTTCGGC
>CAMTWW010000143.1:0-11452 GCA_947085555.1 uncultured Elusimicrobia bacterium
GACTGGAGTTCAGACGTGTGCTCTTCCGATCTCATGGTTCTCAACTGTATCATAGGTCGTTTTCCTTATTACTGAATTATGCTGCGCACCCCGGCTTTACTTAGAAGCCTTCTCGACTATGCGGCTGATCCGCCAGCGCTTCAGCGCGGACAGGGGGCGGGTGCTGGTGATCTCCACCAGGTCGCCGGTTTTGGATTCATCGGCCTCGTCGTGCGCGTAGAACTTGCGGTGGCGCCTGAGGGTCTTGGCGTACACGGCGTGGCTGATGACGTGGTCCACGCTGATGACGCGGGTCTTGAGCATCTTGTCGGAGACGACTACGCCGCGCAGGACTTTTCTCCTGGCCCGGGATTCGGTGGTTTCTGTTTTTTCGTTCATTTTTTAACCTCGGCGGTTTTGGACTTCGCCAGCTCGCGCTGCCTGAGATACGTGTTTATCATGGCTATCTTGCGGCGGGCGGTGCGCAGCGCCAGCGGGTTCTTTATCGGCGTGGTAGTGCGCCTGAACTTAAGCTGGAAAATCTGCTTCTTGAGGTCCGCGGCCTGCGCCTTCATTTCGGCGTCGCCCATGTTCCTCAAAGTCTCTTTGTCTTTACTTTTCATGGTAAGCGCTCCTTAGTTCTCTTCGCGGCACACCAGCCGGGTCTTTATCGGCAGCTTGTGTCCGGCGCGGATGAAAGCTTCCTTGGCGGTGGCGTGGTCCAGGCCTTCCACCTCGAACAGCATCCTGCCGGGCTTCACGACGGCCACCCAATGATCGGGCGCGCCCTTACCTTTACCCATGCGGGTTTCGGCGGGATGCTTGGTAACGGCCTTGTCCGGGAATATGCGGATCCAGATCTTGCCTTTCTTGCGCAGGTAGCGCACGATGCACACGCGGCAGGCTTCTATCTGGCGGGCGGTGATCCAGCGCGGTTCAAGCGCCTTCAGGCCGAACTCGCCGAAAGCCAGCGTGGCGCCGCTCTTCGCCATGCCCTTGATGCGCGGGGCCGAATGCGTCTTGCGGTATTTTACTCTCTTTGGCATTAACATAGTTATTGCTCCTTAAAAATAATGCGCGGCTCTTTTTCCACCCTTTAGCCTTCAGCCTTTCACCCCGTGCCGCGGTTGGCGTCCCTGCGGGCCTGCCCCGATTCGTCCATCACCGGTATTTCGGTGGGGTTCTCGGCTTCCATCTTTATCAGCTGCTCGCGCAGTTCGCGGGGCGTCTTCGCGAAGAACAGCTTCTTGAAGATCCACACCTTGATGCCGATCTTGCCCATGCTGGTATTGGCTTCGGTCAGGCCGTAATCTATGTCGGCGGAGATGGTCTGCAGCGGCACGCGGCCTTTGCGAAACCACTCGCGGCGGGCAATTTCGGCGCCGCCGAGGCGGCCGGAGGCCATGACCTTTATACCGAGGGCGCCGGAGCCCATCGTGCGCTCCATGGCGCGCTTGATCGCGCGCTTGAAAGAGATGCGCTTCTCTAGCTGCTGGGCCACGGACTGGCCCACCAGGCGGGGGTCGAGCTCGGGGATCTTTATCTCGGAGACGTTGATGTAGACCTTGCGCTTGGTGAGGCGCTCGATGTCCTTCTTGAGGTTCTCGATGTCCGCGCCCTTGCGGCCTATCACTATTCCGGGGCGGGCCGTGTGGATAGTGACTTTAAGGTAGGCGCCGGCGCGTTCGATATCTACCCAGCTAACCGAGGCGAGCTGGAACCTTTCGGTGACCATGCGCCTTATCTCGAAATCTTCGCCGATGAGCTCGGGCATCTTCTTGGGGGAGAACCAGCGGGACTGCCAGTCCTGGATATAACCGAGCCTTAAACCGCGGGGATGTATTTTCTGACCCATATTATTTCCGCTCCTTAGTGTCCGAAACCGTGACATTGATGTGGCACATCTTGCGCTTGAACGGCATCGCGCGGCCCTGGGGGCCGGGCTGCACACGGCGCAGCATCTTCATCGGGCCCTGGTCGGCGCTGGCTTCCTTGACCCAGACGGCTTTCAGGTCGACCCTGCGGCCGAGCTTCACCGCGAGATTGGCGCCGGCGGACCGGATGGCCTTGTCTACGATGTCGGTGGCGATCCTGGGCAGGCTCTCCAATATGTACTGGGCTTCCCAAAGGGATTTACCGCGGACCGCGTCGAGCAGCTGGGCCACCTTGCGGCGGCCGAAGCGCTGGTATCTGAGTTTGCATGTAGCATCCATAAATTTCTCCGTTTCTTGCCAGGATTAGGGACTAAGGATTAAGTTTAATCCTTACCGCTTAATCCTTACTACTTAAGTAAGCGCGGTCGCGTCCTTGGTATGCGACTGGCCGTGGCCCTTGAACAGCCTGGGGAAAGAGAACTCGCCCAGTTTGTGGCCGACCATGCGCTCGTTTACGTACACCGGCAGGAACTTGCGGCCATTGTGCACCATAAGCGTCTGCCCGACGAACTCGGGGGTTATCGTGCAGGCGCGGGCCCAGGTCTTTATCTGGACCTTGTTGCCGCTGGCCACGACAGCCTGTACTTTTGCCAGAAGTTTCTGGTCTACGAAAGGGCCTTTTTTAGAAGATCTGCTCATTTATATTCCTCCGTTAAGCGTTCGTCGCCTTGCGCCTGTCCGACACTATCATCCAGCCCCAGATTTTTGATTTGGTCCTGGTCTTGTAGCCCCTGGAAGGCTGGTTCCACGGCGAGCGGGGCACGTTATTGCCCTTGGAGCGGCCGCGGCCGCCGCCGAGCGGATGGTCGCAGGCGTTCATGGCTCCGCCGCGCACGGTGGGCTTCACGCCGATGTGGCGCTGGCGGCCCGCTTTGCCGAGGGTTATGGTATTATGCTCGATATTGCCGACCTGGCCGATGGTGGCCAGGCAGGCCTTCAGAACTTTGCGTATCTCGCCGGAGGGCATCTTGATGAGGGCGTAGTCGCCCTCTTTGGCCATCAGCTGCGCCTGGGTGCCGGCCGCGCGCACGAACTGCGCGCCCTTGCCGGGGATCATCTCTATGGCGTGTATAAAAGTGCCGTCGGGAATGTTGGCGATGGGCAGGGCGTTGCCCAGGCGGATTTCAGCCTTGGGGCCGCTCATCACGTTGGCCCCTACGCCGAGCCCGAGAGGGGCCGGGATATAGCGCTTGTCGCCGTCAGCGTAAAACAGCAGGGCTATGCGGGCGTTCCTGTTGGGATCGTACTCTATAGCCGCGACGCGGGCGGGTACGCCGTATTTCTCGCGCTTGAAATCTATGTCGCGGTAGCGCCGGCGGTGGCCGCCGCCGTGGTGGCGGACCATGATCATGCCGGTATTATTGCGGCCGCCGTGCTTGCGAAGGCCGGTGGCCAGGCTCTTTTCGGGTTCGGTCTTGGTGAGCTCCGAGAAATCGGCGATCTGCATCGTGCGCCGGGAGGGTGTGTAGGGTCTGTATGATTTGATCGGCATATTTTCTTTCCTGTTCTCGCCTTATTTCGGCAGATTGGTCACGTCAATTTTCTGCCCGGCCTTTACGGTAACCATCGCCTTTTTCCAGTCCGAGCGGTAGCCCTCGTGGCGGCCCACTTTATGGAGCTTGCCGCGGAAGTTGGCGGTGCGGACCGCCGTGACCTTTACCTTGAAAAGGGTCTCAACGGCCTTCTTGATCTCGCTCTTATTGGACTTGGGGTTGACCCGGAAGGTGTAGCGGTTCTGCGTGTCCTTGAGGATCATGCTTTTTTCGCTGAGTATGGGGGAAACGAGCACTTCGGTAAAGTTCATTTTACCTCCTTAACGCTGTCGGTCAGGACTTTCAGGCCGGCAGTGGTGAAAACAAGTTTCTCATTGCGCATGGCTTCATAGGCGTTCAGGTTGTTGGCCAGGCACCAGCCGAACTCGGCCCTGTTCCTGGACGCGATCTTGAAATTCTTGTCCATCTTGTCGGTCACGAATAATATACTCTTAGCGTTGATACCTTTCTGCAGGGCGTTAAGAGAGCTGGTCTTGGGGGCCGGGAGGGCGAGGTTCTCCATCACCAGCACTGCGCCCGCGGCGGCGCGGGCGGAAAGGGCCTCGATCAGGGCTTTCTGAAGCTTCTGTATGGGCAGGTACTGGCGGAAGGAGCGGGGCCTGGGGCCGAACACCACGCCGCCTTTGCGCCAGATCGGGGAGCGGGTGGAACCGGCGCGGGCGCGGCCGGTGCCTTTCTGCTTCCAGGGCTTCCTGCCGCCGCCGGAGATCTCCGAGCGGGTCTTGGTGCAGGCCGTGCCGCGGTGCTTATTGGCCAGGTAATACTTCATCACTTCGTGGATGAAGCAGGAGTCGGGCCTGGTGGAGAAAAGTTCCGGCAGGTCGAATTTGCCCACTTCCTTGCCTTGCAGGTCTAAAAGTTTTGTTTCCATAGTTTTTCCTTGCGTTCTCTGCGCCGTTATTTCTTGGCCGCGGGCGCCGGTTTCTTGGCCGCGCCTTTTATCGCGTCTTTCTTGGATTTAGCCTTCAGGTTCTCCGCGCGGGCGACATTGACTTTCTTGTTGGTCAGCGTGATGTAGACCATGCTGCCGTTGGCGCCGGGGATGCCGCTGTTCACAAGCAGCATGTTCTCTTCGGGGATGATCTTTATGATCTTGACTTTCATCACGGAAACCGTGTCCACGCCCATGTGGCCGGCCATGCGCTGGCCGGGAAGCACGCGCCCGAGCGAGCGGCGGGAACCCAGCGAACCGGGCGCCCTTTCCCTATCGGAGGCGCCGTGGGAGGCCGGGCCGCCGGCGAAGCCGTGACGTTTCATGCCGCCGGCGAAGCCTTTACCCTTGCTGACGCCCTGCACGTCCACGTACTGGCCTTCGGCGAAGCGCTCCACGCCGGCGGTCTGGCCGGGGGCGGCGCCGGCCAGGTCGGCCACGCGGAATTCTTTCATATGCTTAATGGGTTTCATGCCGAGCTTCCTGGCCAGGCCCTTCTCTGCGGCGTTGGCGCGGCGCTCAACCTTGTGCCCGAGCCCGAGGCAGACGGCCTGGTAGCCGTCCTTTTCCCTGGTGCGGGTATAGACCACGCGGCACGGGCCGGTCTGCACGACGGTGACGGCGTGGAGGTTCCCCGCGGCGTCGAAGACCTGGGTCATGCCCAGCTTCTGGCCTACGAGAAATTTGTGCGAAACTGGCAGCGCCTGGATCTCAGGCTTTGCCTCGGGGGCAGTGTTTTCTTTATTTTCTTCTGTCATATCAATCCGCTCCTTGGTGGCCGCTGCGGCGGGAAACGCCCGGTTTTCCGCGGCTCGAAAAACAAACGAACAAACCACACCGGAACTTTACAGCTCCGGTTGTTAGAAAACAATATTTTACGTTTCTATGATTAAGCCCGCAGGTGGAGGGAATCAAGGCCGCTCCAGCTATAGGGCCGCTGCCCGTATTCCGTAGAACGCGGCAGCGTAATAAAAACCGCATTTTCAAAGAAACCGCGGCGTTACCGCGATTCGCTACAGGATTATTATAACAAAAGGTTCCGGTAATGTAAAGTAATTTTTTTTCAGGGCCCGAACTCGGTCATTCCGGGCACATCCAGCTACGGGGCCATCCCGGGGACTATAGCATAAAACTCCCTGCTCTTGGCCTGGTCCTCAACGTTTTATATAGAGATGAAACTTATATTCATATAGATATCATTCAGGTTTTAAAAGATCTATTTTCTGCCCGTCCCAGGCCGCGAAGCACTCCGTTTTTGACCCGGCCTGGGCTATAATGGCCCGGCAGGATTTCACGTTGGCATCCAGCATCTCATCCGTATGGGAGGGATCGTGATGGAACAGCGCCAGGAACTTCACCCCGGCGGCCACCGCAAAACGCGCCACGTCGTCATAGCTGCTGTGCCCCCACCCTTTCCTGGCGGCATACTCTTCCTCGGTATATTGGGAATCCCTTATGAGCAGGTCGCTCCCCCTGGCGAACTCTACAATAGCGGCATCGTAACGGAGCGACATTTCGCTCTCTCCGCCCAGTCTGCCGAAGTCCTCGTGGTCGCTAAGATACGTGATGACCTTTCCCTGCGTCTCGATGCGGAAGCCGATGCAGACTCCGGGATGGTTCAGGTGCTGAAAGGAGACCTTGGCGGCGCCTATATCCACGGGTCCTGTCAGCTCTATGAAATTAAGCTTGCAGGCCAGGCTTGAAAGAGGGACAGGGAAATAATCCAAAGCCATCGATTCCCCGAAAATGCTGCGCAAACTGCTGTTCGCCCCGTGCAGACTATAAACGCTGAACGTGTTTAGCGGATTATACAGCGGGGTGAAGAAAGGAAACCCCTGGATATGATCCCAGTGCGTATGCCCCACGAAGATATGGCCCTCTATAGGCCGGCCGGCGAACTCCTGCGAGAGTTTGACCCCGAGTTCGCGCAGGCCGGTTCCGCAATCTATTATCAAAGGGACGCCGCCTACACGGATCTCGGTACAGGGCGTATTGCCGCCGTACCGCACTGTTTTAGGCCCGCTGGTGGCGCATGAGCCGCGCGTTCCCCAGAATTGCACGTAGACCGGCTGAGGGGCCTGCGGCTTATCCTGGACGACAAGAGAGGAGGACCGGTTGGTAATCGCGGGATTGGCGGCAGCGCGGGGAGGCGGCGGGCCGTCGGATAAAAGTTTCTTCACTTTCTCCAGCAGGTCGTTTATGAGAAAAGGTTTTACGATGTAATCGTCCGCCCCGGCCGCGAGGGCCTGGGCCTTGTCCGCGGCGAAAGGCTTAGAGGAAGCCACCAGGATCTTTACGCCGCTCAGGCCTTCGGGGCTCCGCAGGAGCTTGCACAGTTCATAACCGTGCATGCGCGGCATCATCAGGTCCGAAATGACCAGCTCGGGGCGCCAGGACCCGGCTTTTTCCCAGCCGTCCTGCCCGTCGACAGCCACCAGAACCTCGTATTCCCGGGAAAGGATATCTGCGGCCAGCTCCCGTATCACGGCGTCATCTTCCACCACAAGCACACGTTTCTTATTTCCGGACATTCGTAGATTATACCAGTTTTGTTTTCTTCGTCATTGCTGCGGGCCGGCTGCCGTTAGAACAAGCCTTTATGCAGGGTTCGGAGCGCCTTCCGCTTCATACCCGTCTCCACCAACACGGACACATTGTTCTCGCTGCCGCCGTAGGAGATCATCCGGATCGGGATGGTCCTCAGGGCTTCGAAGATCCTCAGCGCGCAGCCTTCTTTTTCTGCGGTAAAACTTCCCACGACGCAGATGATAGTGAGCCCATCGTCCACCTCTACCCGGCAGAAGCCCTTCAGCTCGGCGACGATAGCGTCCAGGTTCGCCCTGTTGTCTATGGTCAAGGAGACGGCGACTTCCGAAGTGGCGATCATATCTATGGGCGTTTTATAGCGCTCGAAGATCTCGAAAACGGCCCGCAGGAAGCCGTAGGCCAGCAGCATCCGCCCCGATTTTATCTTGATCGCCGTGATCCCGTCTTTCGCGGCCACGGCTTTGATCTCGTCTCCGCTGGCCCTTTCGGTGATAAGAGTGCCTTTAGCTTCGGGCCTCATCGTGTTCAGCAGCCTCACGGGGATGTTCCTTAACTGGGCCGGGAGGATGCAGGTCGGATGGAGTATTTTCGCGCCGAAATAGGCCAGCTCGGCGGCCTCGTCGAAGGAAAGCTCCGCTATGGGGCGGGTCCCCCGCACTACGCGGGGATCGTTGTTATGCATCCCGTCGATGTCCGTCCAGATCTGGATCTCCTCCGCCCGGACGGCGGCGCCGAGGATAGTGGCGGTATAGTCGCTTCCGCCGCGCTTCAGATTATCGGTCTCCCCCGCTGCGTTCCCGCAGATATAACCCTGCGTGATGAACAGGCTCTTTCCGGGATATTTCGCCAGTTCTCTCCCAGCCCTCGCCTCGATATATTCCATATCCGGCTCTTCATACTTGTCTATCCGCATGAACTCCAGGGCCGGCAGGAGTACAGAGTCGATACCCTTTTCCTCCAGCAGGTAATGGAACAACGCGGTGGAAAGCAGCTCGCCCAGGGCGAGGACCTCGCGCTCCTTCTTCCCTGTAAATTTCCCGGCCGCGAGGGAGCGCAGCCGGCCGAAGCGGGAAGCGAGAAGCTTCTCCGCTTTATCGCGCGCTTTTTCTCCGCCGTACAATTCGGCGGCGACTCCGGCGTATTTCCTTTCCAGCGCCCCGGCCAGCCCGGCCGCCCTGTCTTTTTCTTTCGCGTATAAAGCTTCCGCAATTTCCACCAGGGCGTTGGTGGTGCCGCTCATGGCCGACAGCACCACTATTTTTGGGCCGCCGTCATTGATAAGGTTTACCAGAGCGCGCATTCTTTCCGCCGAGCCGACGGAAGTCCCGCCGAATTTCAAGATCTTCATAGCTTTCCCGTTACCCCCCCGGCTTCCAGCCGCCTTTACGGCTTTTCTTTTCGCGTATTTCCTTTTTTAAGTCTTCCGCCCGCCATTTGTTTTTCACTGACGGGTCCAGCTTTGCCGCCGCCTCCGCAGCCGCAAGCGCCTTGTCGTGCTCCCCCATTTCCTCGTAGATCTCGCTCAGTTTTTCAGGACAGAAGGCGTTAAGAGGGTCCTGCCGGAACATGCGCTCCAAAGCCGCGGCCTCGGCTTGCCGCGGGTGTTTCTTTAAGGCTTCAGGCCGCCTCCGCAGCAGTTTTTTCCGCAGTCTTTTTACCAATAGCGGCAGGAGAACGATTGCCGCCAGCACAGCCAGGTTCAAAGCGGCGGTCAGCTTCGGCCGGACCGGGAAAGCCAGCCTGTTCAGAATATAGACCAGGGTGAAGGCAAACGACCCGGCAAGGAAGGCGTGGGGGAAATGGGCTTTTCTCCTGCGTGAAACCTTCGTTTTCCTTTCCAGGACCCACAGCGCCGCCCCGGAAAAAGCGAGTCCGGAAAGAGAGCAGAATAGTATTACGCCGAACGTCGTCTCCTGCATGCCTGTACTCTCCGCTCGGAACGTAGACCATCCCTTGCCTTTGGTGTCAAGGTGGCTGCACCCGATTCGGAAATCGCCCTTCTGACGGAATGCGCCCATCAGTGGTGGCGTTTCCAGCTCCCAGTAAAGTCATAGAGCATTATTAAGGCCGTCTCACAACCCGCCCGCGCCCCTGCTTCGGTCCCAATTTGTAACTGCTCAGGTAGCCAGAAGCCAGAATTCAGAAGCCAGGAGTCAGAGAACCGCCGGAGGCTTGTTCGTAGTCGGCCATTCTGAATTCTGACTACCGAATTCTGTCTACCTGAGTAGTTACTAAATTCCTGATAACTTCGCCCTAATACCTGAGTAGTTACATAATTTTATAAAATTATCCTGGCAATCTCCTACTCTCCAGTTTCAGGCCTAAAAACAGTTTCCGGCGCCTTCCCCAAACAATTTCACCTATTTACCCGGAAATATGTCATACTATAAGGGTAGTAAACCGGAACTCAAGTTTTTGAAGCCTATTCTACCGAGCAGCATTTAGGAAAAGATAGAGCAGAGAGAGTTGAGTCAGGTACTGAAAGTTGCAAGGAGAATAACACAATGAGCAAGAGAATATACGTGGGCGGTCTGCCCTTTTCAACCACCGAAGCGGAAATGAACGCCCTGTTCGCCACGCACGGCGCGGTTACCAGCGCCAAGCTGATCACGGACAGGGAGTCCGGCCAGTCGCGCGGCTTCGGCTTCGTCGAGATGTCGAATGACGCGGAAGCCGTCACTGCGATGGAAAAACTTAACGGCACCGACTTCGGCGGCCGCAAGCTGACCATCAACGAGGCTCGCCCCATGGAAGCCCGCACCGGCGGCGGCGGTGACCGCGGCGGACGCGGCGGCGATCGCGGCGGTCGCGGCGGCGGTTACGGCGGCGGCAAGTGGTAAGCTAAAATCCTTTAACGGTTTTAAACCGCCGTCCCCTCAAAAGGACGGCGGTTTTTTATCAGGTGCCGAGGGTCGCTACCATCACGGCCTTGATCGTGTGCATTCGGTTCTCGGCCTGGTCGAAAGCGATGCAGGCTTTCGACTCGAAGACGTCTTCGGTGACTTCTATGCCGTTATGCAGTCCGAACTGCTCGGAAACCTGTTTCCCCACCTTGGTGTCCGCGTTATGGAAAGCCGGCAGGCAGTGCATAAATTTAACATCCTTGTTACCGGACTTTTTCATGACCGCCGCGTTCAACTGGTAGGGCTTGAGCAGCTTGATGCGCTCCGCCCACACTTCCTTGGGCTCGCCCATAGAAACCCAGACGTCGGTGTGGATGAAATCCGCGCCCTTTACGGCCTGGTCCACTTTATCGGTGACCATTATCCGCGCGCCGGAACCACTGGCTATCTCTTTGCAGGCTGCTACAAGTTCCGCGTCCGGCTGCAGGCCTTTCGGGGCGCAGATGCGGACATCCATGCCCAGGAGGGAGCCGATCACAAGCAGGGAGCGGCCCATATTAAACCGCGCGTCCCCGAGGTAGGCGTAGGAGATCTTTTCGAGCGGCTTGGAGCAGTGCTCGGTCATGGTCAGCACGTCGGCCAGCATCTGGGTGGGGTGCCATTCATTGGTCAGGCCGTTCCAGACGGGGACGCCGGCGAATTTGGCCAGCTCTTCCACAATCGCCTGGCCGAAACCGCGGTATTCTATTCCGTCGTACATCCGGCCCAGGACGCGGGCCGTATCCTTGACGGTTTCTTTATGTCCCAGCTGGCTGCCGGACGGCTCGAGGCAGGTCACATGCGCACCCTGGTCGTGCGCGGCCACTTCGAAAGCGCAGCGGGTGCGGGTGGAGGTCTTTTCAAATATAAGGGCGATGTTCTTGCCGGCCAGCCGCTGCTGTTCGGCGCCGGCGTACTTGGCTTCTTTGAGGTCGGCGGAGAGTTTCAGCAGGAAATTTAGTTCTTGTTTCGTGAAGTCGAGTTCTTTAAGGAAGTGCTTGTTTCTGAGGTTGAAGCCCATTTTAATTCTCCTTAGAAAAAATGTCCGCGGTTTTTATATTATACCCTTTTGCTTTATGGGAAGCATAAAGCCGGCTGCCGGCCTTTTTCCGGCGCAAAAGGAAGCCGGGCTTCTTTGCTTTTATTTTTTCGGAGGGGCCGGGAACAGCAGGGACTTTATGTCCGAGACGGAGCTTTCTACGCGTCCGAGCCTTTCCAGGAGCTGGGACTGGCTGTTCCCTATGGAGACCAGCATAGCGCTCATATGCTCGAGTTCTTTCCTCAGCTGTTCCGGTTCCGGGGCCGGCTGCGGGCGGACGGGGTTCCTGGGCATGGCCTGATCGGGAAAGCCGGCCGCGGGGGGTTCTTTAGCGGGCTCCAAAACGACCGGAGTCCCCGTGTTCTCACGGCTTGGGGGAAAAGCGGGCTGCGGGGCCGGAGCGGGCTCGTCAGCGGCGGGCTCTTCTATCAATGTCCCCCTCATGGTCATCATAATGGGGGAGTTAGCCTGGCTACCGGGCTGCTCCGGGGCCGGGGCAGGTCCGAAAACGGCCAGCACTTCCGGAAAAGCGGAGGCGGCTTTCCAACCGTCGGCTCTCGCCCCCCCTGGAGTATCGGGGCACAGGA